>JAUXIQ010000120.1 GCA_030620925.1 Nitrospinota bacterium | reverse complement strand
CGTAGGAGACGAAACAGATGGAGCCGCAGCCCGCTGAATTGGGCGATCCCAGCGGGAACAGGAGGTTGCTTGCGCCGGGGCCGCGGGTGCCCTCCGGAGCCAGCATATCCTGCAGCGACTGCTCGAAATTCCCCCTGCCGATGTAGTGCATGATGGAGCGGGCGCCGTGTGTATCTGCGATGCGCTTCAGGTTGTCGGCGATAGTGTCCAACGCCTCATCCCAGCTCACCCTTTCAAAATCTCCGCTCCCCTTTTCTCCTTTACGCTTGAGGGGGTATTTCAGCCGGTCGGGGGAATAGACCACCTCGTGAGACCTGGCCCCCCTGGGGCAGACTATTCCCATCGGGTGCCCCTTGGTGGGTTTGACCCCGGTTATCTTGCCGTCCTCTAAAGTAATATCCACCCCGCATCCTCCGGGGCAGATGCCGCACACGCCGGTCATGGTTTCAGTCGCCATCTATTTCGTCCTCATCATTCTAAGCGTTAAGTAAATGCGAGGAAATGATGCCTCGCGGCGATGGTTTTCACTGTCAAGCCAGAATAGGAAAATTTTCGTAGGTCGATGCGAATGTGCGTCCCTCTGCGTAACGGTTGATGTGGAAAGGTTCCAGGTCCATGGCTTCGGCCTTCCCCTTGAAAATCAGCTCTGCGATCGCTTTCCCTATAACGGGGGAGAGCTTGAACCCGTGGCCGCTGAAGCCGTTGCACCATATCAGTCCTTTAACCTCAGGCGCTTCCCCAAGGATGGGGTGATAGTCGGGCGTGAGGGTGATGAGGCCCGCCCATCCTCTCATGAAACCCGCCCGTTCGAGCCGCGGGGAGCGGTGACTCAGCCGTTGAGAGATGTCCTCCACGAAATCGGAGTCGGCGTTTTCGTTGTAATCGTCGGGGTCGAACTCCTTGTCCTCTTCCGACGTGCCGCCGCCGGCCATCACCAATCCGCCCGTCTCCGGCCTGAAATAGAGCGCTTCGCCGGGGTCTATCAGAGTGGGCGTTAACTTGTCGTAGGTTTCCAACGGCCGGATTATGGCTTCCTGTATTCGCGTAGGTTTGAGAGGGATGTCCAGCCCCGCCATGGCCGCTATCTTTTCTCCCCAGGGCCCGGCGGCGTTCACCACCACCTCGGTTTCGATTGTCCCCTCGGCGGTGTGCACGGCTTTGACCGCCCCGCCGCTGATTTCGATGCCGGTGGCCGCCCGTCCCTGGCATATTTTCGCGCCCAGCTGCTTGGCCCTGGCTCCGAAGGCGGTGACCACCCCGTGAGGGTCGGCGTAGCCGGCGCTGCTCTCGAAACAGGCCAGGGCAATGTCGGAGACGTCTATCCCCTGCAGATATTTTTCCACCTCGCCGGGATTGATGACCTCCACTTCGATGCCCACCTCCTGCTGCAGCTTTACGTTCTTCTCCAGAGCCTCGGCTTCCGGGGGATGCGCCAGAAAGATCATTCCGTTGTTCTTGTATTCGGGGAAGCCGCCCACCTCTTCTTCGAAAACCTCGAAAAATTTCCTGCTCTCCATGGCCGCCCTGGCGGTTATCTCGTTGGAGTAGTGCTGCCTGACGAGGGCGCAGGACTTGCCCGACGAGCCGCAGGCCAGGGAGTCCTTTTCCAGAAGGACCACCTCACCGCAGCCCATCGCAGCCAGATGGTAGGCTATGCTGGTTCCGTAGACGCCGCCCCCGATGATGACTACGCTGGCCCTTTCCATCGTATCTCCCCCCTGATATGTTATGTTTGGCTCGAACTTGTGAACCGGTTAATGATAAAGAATTAACACAACGGGGGCGGTTGTTTCAACATGAATATGGCAATCGACAAATTTGTTTTAACCGTGAGGGCCGGGCCGTTTTGTGTTATATATAGACTGCCGTTTTCGAGAGCAACGTTTCCGGCGTTAATCCACGGCCATAATCATAAGACGGAGGAGCATCATGGATTTTAAACTTACCGAGGAACAGAGCGAACTCCAACTCCGGGTGAGGAAGTTGGTGCAGGAGAAAATAGCGCCCATGGCCAACGAGATCGAGGAGAGGGGGGACTACCCCTTCGACATGCTGGCGCTTCTGGCGGAAAACGGGCTGCTGAAACTTCTGGTGCCTGAAGAGTACGGGGGCCAGTATCCACAGATCCTGGCCCTCCCCATTTGCCTGGCCAGGGAAGAGCTGGCCCGGGGCTGCACGGTTACCGCCGACGCCTTCGTCATGCAGGGTCTGGGGAGCTATCCCATCGTGGGCTACGGTAACCACGAACAGAAATCCAGGTATCTGCCTCCCATCGCCAACGGTGAGGAGATCGCCGCCCTGGGGCTGACCGAGCCGGACAGCGGCTCAGACGTTGCGGGAGCGAAGACCACCGCCGTGCTGGAGGGAGACTTCTATCTTTTGAACGGCAAGAAGCGTTTCATCTCCAACGCCCCCCATGCCCACACCTACGTTACCTTCGCCAAGACCGACCCTGAGGCGGGGCACAGGGGCCTCTCCGCCTTCATCCTGGAGAAAGAGACTCCCGGTTTTCAGTTCGGCGAGCGTCTTGAGCTAATGGCCCCCCATGCCATCGGGGAACTGGTCTACGAGAACTGCCGCATTCCCCGCCAGAACCTCCTGGGGGAGGAGGGGGAAGGTTTCAAAATCTCCATGTACAACCTGAACATTTACCGCACCACGGTCGGCGCGCAGGGGGTGGGCATCGCCCAGGCCGCGTTTGACGCCGCCTTCAGCTATGCTCAGGAGCGGGTTACCTTCGGGCAGTCGATCATCAACCACCAGAGCATAGGCAACATGCTGGCGGATATGGCGACACAGATAAAGGCGGCCCGGCTGCTGGTCCATCATGCCGCCTGGCTCAGGGACAGCGGCGTTGAGCGCGTGGCCAAAGACGCTTCCATGGCCAAACTGTACGGCACCGAGATGGCCAAGCGTGTGGTGGACATGGCCCTCCAGATACACGGGGGCAACGGCTTGGTGCGCGGCTCGGTGACCGAGAGGCTCTATCGTGCGGTGCGGGCGCTGACCATTTACGAGGGCTCGTCCGAAATACAGCGCATCGTCATTAATAACGAAATACAGAGGGAGGCTCGAAAATGAGCGAGTACAGGGTAGTGGGCAAAAGCGTCCCCCGGGTGGACGCACGGGACAAGGTCGCCGGTAAATGCCTGTTCGGCGCGGATATCAAGCTGCCCGGCATGCTGCAGGGCAGGATGCTTTACAGCACCAGGCCCCACGCCCGCATCCTGAACATAGATACCGCCAGGGCAGAAAGGCTGCCCGGGGTGCGCGCGGTCATAACCGGCAAGGACGTTCCCCGGAGGCGTTTCGGGACCATCGTCCAGGACGAGCCGGTAATGGCCCTGGACAAGGTGCTCTTCGTGGGGGACCGTGTGGCGGCGGTGGCCGCCGACAGCCTGGACACGGCGGAAGAAGCCGTCTCCCTGATAAAGGTCGAGTATAAAGACCTGCCTTCTCTGTTCGACCCCCGGGAGGCCATGAAACCCAATGCGAAGGTGATTCACAAGGATTGGGAGTCTTACGGCAAAGGCCGCTTCCGCACCATATCAGACCGTGCGGGCAACATCTGCGGCCACTCCGAGTTCTCCATGGGCGATCCTGAGAAGGGGTTCAGCGAAGCGGACATGATCTTCGAAGACGAATACACCACCCCCATGGTGCACCAGGGTTATATCGAGCCGCACGCCGCCACGGCCATGGTCGAGCCTTCAGGGCAGATCACCGTGTGGTCCACCACCCAGGGCCAGTTCGAGCTGCGGGCCGATCTCGCCGGACTTTTCGAGCTGCCCATGTCTCGGATAAAAGTGATACCCACCGAGATAGGGGGCGCTTTCGGAGGGAAGATCGCTCCCCTGCTGGAGCCCGCCTGCGTGGTCCTGTCCAGGATGACGGGGCGGCCGGTGCAGATGGTGATGTCCAGGCGGGATGAACAGATAGCCGCCCGGCCGAGACACCCCGGCCTGATGCGCATAAAGACGGGGGTGAAGAAGGACGGCACTATAACCGCGCGGGAAGTGGTAATAATTCTTGACAGCGGAGCCTACGCCGATTTCGGCCCCGGCGCGGCATACGCCGCGGCGGTGGGCGGGAGAGGCCCCTACGCCATCGCCAACGCCAGGATGGAGGGCTTCTGCGTCTATACCAACAAGCCCAGCGGTGGTTCCTACCGGGCCCCGGGCGGGCCGCAGGTTACTTTCGCCATCGAGTCGCATATGGACGCCATAGCAGAGGCTCTGGGCATCGACCCGCTGGAAATTCGCCTTAAAAACGGGCTGAAAGAAGGGGATATTTCATACATCGGCAAGCGGATCGAGAGGGGCGCCCTGCGGGACACCCTGCACCGGGCGGCGGAAGGTATCGGCTGGGGTGAACCCAAGGAAGGGCCTAACAGGGGCCGGGGCCTGGCCAGCGCCCAGTGGAGCAACGGCGGCGCCGCTGCAGGTCTCACGGTCAAGATCAACGATGACGGCACCGCCTCCGTGGTCACCGGCTCGGTGGACGCCACCGGCAGCAACACCGTCATCGCCCAGGCGGTGGCCGAAGAGCTGAACCTGCCCATGAGCAGCATCCAGGTGGTGACCGGAGACACGGACACCGCCCTCAACGCACCCCTCACCGGCGGCAGCATGATAGCCTACAACATGGGCAAGGCGGCCATGCTGGCGGCGCAAGACACCAGACGTCAGATCATGGAAGTGGCGGCTGAGAGGCTCGGTGTGGAGCAGGAGAAGCTGCGTATGGAAAACGGGCAGGTCTGGGTGAAGGGTGAGGAGGACAAACGGCTGTCCCTGGGTAGTATTACGCGTACCGCGCAGCGCTTCCGGGGCACGCTGATTGTGGGTAAAGGCTCCCTCCCGGCGCCGGCACCCGCGTTCATGATGTGCTCCCAGGGGGCCGAAGTAGAGGTGGATACCCAGACGGGACAGGTCGTCATCCATAAGCTGGTAGCCAGCCACGACGTGGGTTTCGCACTGAACCCGGACAGTGTGGAGGGTCAGTTGCAGGGGGGCATGGTCCAGGGACTGGGCGCCGCCCTCATGGAGGATGTGCGGCTGAATAACGGGAACGTGGAGAACCCTTCGTTCAAGGACTATAAGATTCCCACCGCCGTCGATTTCCCTTCGATAGAGACATCCATCGTTGAACAGAACTCCGAGGAAGGTCCGTACGGAGCCAAAGGGGTGGGGGAGACGCCCATAAATCCCCCCGCCGCGGCCATCGCCAACGCTGTCTACGACGCCGTGGGGGTCCGGATAACGGACCTGCCCATCACTCCTGAAAAAATCCTCGAAGCGCTGAGAGAAAAAGCTGACACCTGATGAAGACTAACACCGAAGAGCTGCCCCTGGAGATAAAGGTGGGGCAGTTGATAATGGCCGGCTTCAGAGGCGCCGCTCCTCCGGCGCACATCATGGGTATGCTCAGGGATGGCGCCCTGGGCGGCGTCATTCTGTTCGGGGACGATTCTCTCTCAGCCCCTGAGATTCGCCGTCTCACCGAGGGTCTACAGAAGGCGGCCCTGGACGGCGCTTCCGGCTTGCCCCTGCTCATGGCCACCGACCAGGAGGGCGGCCGCGTGAACCGGCTGTCGCCCCCGCTTACCAGGTTCCCCAGCGCAGGGTTACTGGGCGCCGCGGGTTCTGCGGAGACGGCCGCCGAGTTAGGCAGGGCCATGGCCGGAGAGCTGCTGGCGGTGGGTGTGAACATGAATTTGGCCCCCGTCCTGGATATTCTCACCAACCCCGAAAATACCGTTATCGGCGACCGGTCGCTGGGTGACAGCGTGGAACCGGTCTCGGAGCTGGGGAGGGCGCTTATCCGGGGAATGCAGGAAACGGGTATGATGGCCACGGCCAAGCATTTCCCCGGTCACGGGGATACTTCTTTCGATTCCCATGACCGGTTGGGCACCATGGAGAGGAGCGAGGACGGTCTCTGGGCGAGGGAGGTGCTGCCCTTCCGGGCGGCGATAGAAGAGGGGGTGGGGGCGGTAATGACCGCACACGTGATCTACAATGAGTTGGACCGGCACGCTCCCGCAACCATCTCTCCGAAGATCATCACCGGTATGCTCAGGGAACGCCTGGGTTATCGGGGACTGATCGTAACCGACGACCTGGAGATGAAAGCCGTGACCGGTAACTATTCCATGGAGCAGGCGGCTGTAGGGGCGATTTCAGCGGGAGCGGACATGGTCCTGGTATGCAAGGAGAAACGGTTTCAGGGGGAGGCCCACGCGGCGCTGATGGAGGCGGCGCGCAGCGGCCGTTTGAGCGAAGAAAGAATAGATGCGTCGGTGGCCAGAATTCTTTCCACCAAGGAAAAGTACGCCAGGCTGGATTATACTTTTGATATAGACACCGTGTGCTGCCCAGAACATCGAGAACTGGTGAGGAGAATCGAGGATAGTGCCGGACAAGGTTGATCTGCATATACATTCCTACTACTCAGACGGCATCCTGTCGCCTTCGG
>JAUXIQ010000049.1 GCA_030620925.1 Nitrospinota bacterium | reverse complement strand
GAAACAGGAGCGCCTGCGTGCGCATCCCCGTCTACTCCCGCAGCGAGAAGGCCAAGCGCATCGAATACCGTCCTCCCGATCCCTCGTGCAACGGCTACCTGGCTTTCTCCGCTCTGCTTATGGCCGGACTGGATGGAATACAGAACAAGATCCTCCCCCCCGACCCCATAGACCGAAACCTCTACGACCTGGAACCCCAGGAGGCCCTGGCCGTTAAGTCCACCCCCGGCAGCCTCACCGAAGTGCTCAATGCCCTCGAAGAGGACCACGAGTTTCTCCTCAAAGGCGACGTGTTCACCATGGACGTCATAGACACCTGGCTCGATTACAAGCGGACGGTAGAGGTGGACCAGGTACGCACCCGGCCTCACCCCTACGAGTTCGCGCTCTATTATGACCTGTAAAGAATAGCGCCGCTTCGTTTAAAAACAAAAGGCCGGTTTTCGGATATATTTTAAATCCGGAGATCGGCCTTTTGTTTTTCAGAGCGTTGATTTATTACGACTCTGAATATATATGTTATTATCAACCGTTGAAATTTTTTTTGAAATCAGGTCAATTAAAGCAGGGAGGAATGCTCATGCCCGTAGAACACTTTCAAGAAAAAAAGTTCGATTTGGCCGACCTCAAAAATATCCCCGAAGATCAGATAGCCGAGCACCTTACGCTCTACGCCGGTTATGTGAAGAACACCAACACCCTGCGCGTGAAGATCGCGGAGATGGTCAAGAGCGGAAACGCCGGAACCCCCGAATACAGCGAGCTGATACGCAGACTGGGCTTCGAATACAACGGTATGCGTCTCCACGAGCTTTACTTCGATAACCTGTCAGGAGAGGGCGGAAACCCCGATGCCGCCCCCAACATAAAAAAAGCCATCGAAAACGCCTTTGACGGCTGGGACAACTTTCAGAATCATTTCACCAAGACCGCAGCCATGCGCGGCGTGGGCTGGACCATCCTCTTCCAGGACACCGTGAGCGGCAACCTGAGCGTGCACTGGATCAACCTGCACGAAGACGGAAACCCGGTGGGTTTCAATCCCCTCCTGGTAATGGACGTGTGGGAACACGCCTTCACCGTCTACCTCAAACCCACCCAGCGCGCCAAGTACATAGAAGACTTCTGCGCCAATATAGACTGGGAAGCAGTGCAAGCGCGCCTGAAGTAGCGGTATAAACAGAACGGATTATAAAATAACAGAAGCGGGCCAGTTGCGGCCCGCTTCTGTTATCTAATGAAGGCGAAATAAGAGTCTTGATCCATCCCCATGAGGGGCAGGTTGGATTGGTTGAGCTGGTCCAACGCACTGAAAGTCCTGCTTCTTAATCGAGCATCGGGATAGGCTCGCCTCTGCTCAAGCGTTCTGTACGAAGCGGTCTTTAAGCTTATCCATGATGCCGGGCATGGTGGTATATTCCATCTGTTCCAGAGGCAGCCTGTGCGGCTCGAAAGGACCGTGTCTGCGCAGATATTCCCCGATCTCGTTGGCCTTTTGTCGGGCGGGGTCGAAGCTTATATCCTTGAACATGTCCAGGGGACCTACCAGCTTGCCGTTAGCCAGTTGGAAACCGGCGGCGATCACCCTGGGCGGTCCGTCGAACCGGGTAGGTGTCGCGTCCTCGAAGCCCACCGGCATCAGGGGGCCGTGGTGTGAGCCGCGCATCCAGCCTTCAACAATATGGGGAAACGCGAAGGGCTCCAGGACTTCCCCCAGCGCCGGAAAACCGGCCTGCGAGCGGACTATCATCACCGGGTCGTCTTTACCAACGTATTTACCTGCGATGTAGCTCAGCTTCTGGACGGAAGCCGCCGCGGCCACCTCGCCGTCGCTGCGGCGATAGACCCTGTTGACCATGAACCTGGAGTGCGCGCCCAGGAAAGCCAGTAGTTCGTACATTTCGCCCGGGCAATCGAGCTCGATGGTCATGTTCTGCTTCGCGTCCAGGACCTCGAACCGGAAACCGCCGTGGCAGCTGGGGTCGATGACCAGCCCCGCGGTATTGAAAGGATCGGCGAACATGCGGAAGAGTGGCAGGTTCCAGGCTCCAGGCGAAGTCTTGTCGGCCATGAACACCACTATCGGCTCGCTCTTGCGCTCTTCCATCTCGATTTCCGCGCAGCCCGGGCCCAGGCCCTTGATGTTGCCGCTGAAGGCGTCTGAAAGGAGGTCCTGCCCGGCGCCGTAGAGCTTGAGCGTCTTGGCCACTTCCGTGCAGCTTACGAAGGTATCCCAGGCCAGTTGATGGATTTCCTCGTCCTCTTCCCCTCGCTTATGAGTGATGATGAGCTCCAGGTCGTCTCCGCAGTGCATGACCTTGAAATCCACCAACATCCCCTTATCCAGAGCTTCCTGGAGGCATTCCTCAGCGCGATTCATCAAATCGGGGTGCATGGTGGTGTGTCCCACGTATCCGCCTACATCAGCCTTTATAATGCTGAGGGTAATCTTTTCTGCTGCCATTAAGCACCTCCCTGTGCATCTGCTCCGGGCAATGGCCCTTTTTCGCCGTGAACCGTTAGAATCCAGCGAATCCCCCGCCTAAAACCCTGTACGCGGCTCAAGTGAACCGCAGGGGCGGGACAAAATTTCAGCCATCAGAATTCGTAAAAAAGGCTCGCTTTAAAAGAGCTTCGGGTAGGGAAAACAGGCCCGACCCATTTTCCAATCCAATCAGCAAGATTTATATCCACCCATATCGGGATTTCGATGTAAGACTGATACCGCCTCGAACAGCGTAAGGTAAAAAAGTTTGAGGAAGTCCGTTTACGTATGATATATTAGTATAACGTTAAGGAATTTGCAATCGGAACATGGAGGTTTCATATATGTTCGGAATGGGCCCTCAGGAAATGCTGGTGGTGGGCGTCGTAGTCGTGGTCTTTTTCATGCTGTCCGGCAGAAGCCCATCGGAGGCTGGTAAAAAACTGGGTAAGAGCATCAGAGGGATAAAGGAAAACGTCCAGCAGGTGAAAAATGAAGTCGACGTCGTAAAATCCGCCGGGAAAGATGAAGATGCTCAGAGCCTGAACCCACTGGATGAAATAAAAAAAGGACTTGATGATATACCTGAACTGGACAGCATAAAAGAGATCGCCCAAACCACCTCCCAGTTGAAGCGCTTCACCAGGTTCCTGGGACGGTAAGACTTATTTATTCGTCATTGAACGATCCTACCCGCCGATCCAGAGCATACCGCAGCCGATTTTCCCGTCTTGGGGACCAAGTTTACAGGTCTTCCAATATCTCTCCAGAGCGCGCCTTGTCCACGACCTCGTCGAACTCCGACCCCAGGTCGGCGCCAAGGTCTTTGGCCCTCTTTTTGGCCCACAATCCGACGTTCCGGCTGTCCTTGTAGAAGCTTTCGTCCCTGGGCTTGGAGGTGTCCAGCTCCGAAAGACGGTCCGACTCCGAGCGGTGATACCTCACCCTCGATATCAGCTTTTCCACCTCTCCTCCACCGCATTTCGGACAGTCCACCTGCGGAGGGTTGGAAATGGTCATAACCAGCTTGCTGAACCTGGCGCCGCAAGGCTTGCATTCGTATTCGTAAATGGGCATATTGCAACCCTCTCCACGTTGAGTCGAAAAGACCCACCGAAATACTTATTTCCCGGAAAAACAATTCTATCTTAGCACAATTTATACTCACCCGCTAACATTTATGTCTGCCTTCTCCGGCCGGCCGGGCCGGAGGGAACGGGGTCATAAGATATTGCAAAGTCCACGGGCGCCATGTTATAGTTCCTAGATTGTCAAACTATAGAGAAGGGGATATATACCTCATGGAGCCGAAAGAGAAAGAATATATAGAGAGCCTTTTCCCCGCAGTTAAAGATATATCAGACGCGGACCTGAGGGAAAAGGTATGCCAGCTATGGGTCCAGATGTGGCGCGGCAGCAACTTTGAGAAGATAGAGGACCTCAGCCAGTGGGAGCCTGCCAGAGATATAGTCAACTGGACCAACGTGGAGCATACCAACGAAGTCACCCGCTGCGCCGCGACCATAGGCAGGCTGTTCGAGGAGATGTACCCCATAAAGGTCAACCTGGACTACATAATAGCGGGCGCCATCCTCCACGACGTAGACAAGCTGGCGCTATTCGATTCCAAAACCGGCTCGCACATAGACCGTGGGGAAAAATTTTCTCACGCCAACTACGGCGCACATGCAGCCCTGGCCATCGGGCTGCCGCAGGATGTAGCCCACATCATCGGTTCTCATTCCGCCAACTACTCGTCCACCGAACCCCGGACAGTGGAAGCGGTCATAGTCCGCCAGGCGGATCACGTGATAGCTGAAGGCAGGAACACAGCTTTGGATTGCCGGGTGAATTTCAAGCTCGAAAAATAGCCGACATAATACCCGATTGGAAATCAGCGGAGGCGCCGGGCCATGAAAGGGGATGATTCAGGAAATACCGCTCTGGGCGGGATAAAAGTGCTGGACCTTGCAGACGAAAAGGGGGTCTACTGCACCAAACTGCTGGCTGACATGGGGGCGGACGTCATACGGATAGAACCCCCCGGCGGCGACCCCATGCGCCGGATGGGCCCTTTCGTGGACGACAGGCCCGCCCCTGAGCGCAGCATACCTTTCCTCCATTACAACACGAACAAACGGGGCATCACCCTGGACTACTCAACGGATGAGGGGAGAGAAATCTTCCTCAGCCTGGCCCAAAAGGCGGACGTAATCGTCGAAACCTCCCAGCCGGGAACCATGGACGAGCTGGGGCTCGGCTACAATCTCCTGAGCGAGGGCAACCCGGGCCTGATCATGACCTCCATAACCAGTTTCGGCCAAACCGGCCCCCACAGCCATTACAAGAGTTCGGACATAGTGGCCTACGGCATGGGCGGCTATATGTATGTCACCGGCTTCCGCGAGGACCCCCCGGTGCGCGGTTACGGAAACCAGGCCTACCACGTGGGCTCCATCTACGGAACCATCGGCACCCTCTCCGCTCTTTTCAACAAGAATATCACCGGCCAGGGCCAGCACGTGGACGTATCGCTGCAGGAGGCGGTTCTCTCCGTTACCGAGCACGTGAGCATCTACTATGTGTACGAGAATCACGTCTCCCGCCGCCAGGGCACTGCCCACGGCACATGGCAGTTGGACGTCAAAGGTCCGCTGGGCATAGGGGATGTCTTCGAGTGCAAAGACGGCCACGCCTGCGTTTTTACCCTGAAAGAGGAAACCATACAGTGGCTGATAGACGATGGAATCAAGGAAGTCGAGCCCTACCTGGCGCCCGAGTGGGCAGAGCCGGACCGGCTCGAGGAGCGGGGGCGGATAATGAACCCTATGGTGCGGGAATGGGTGAAACGCCACACCATGGACCACATTTTCACCGAAGGCCAGCGAAGGCGCATCACTACCTGCCCGGTAAACGCACCCGATAAAACCTTCCACGACCCCCACCTCCGGGAGAGAGGCTTCTTCGTGGAGGTGGAGCATCCGGAGCTGGACCGTACTCTCACTTACCCCGGCGCACCCTACAAGCTCCCGGAATCACCCTGGCGCATAAGGCGCAAAGCGCCCCTGACTGGTGAACACAATAGCGAAATATACATAGAAGAGCTTGGCCTCGACGAAGGTCGACTGGGAGAACTCAATAATAAAGGCGTTATCTGATCTATACTACGGCGGAAATGTAGACAAGCGGGGGAAACATGGAAACGAAATTCAATTTTGAGGGTTTACGAATAGCAGACTTTACCTGGGTTTTCGCAGGGCCTGCCTGCTGCAGAATTTTCGGCGACCAGGGGGCCGAAATTATCAGAATAGAATCGAGGGAGCGACCGGACCCGGTGAGGCCCATTCTCTCCGATGACAAGAGCCCGGACTCAGAACGCGGGGGATACTTCAACAACCTTAACCGCAATAAGCTCCACGTCACCCTCAACTTATCCCACCCCACGTCCGTCGAGCTTGCCAAGAAAATAATCGGCATCAGCGACGTGGTGGTGGAGAATTTCAGTGCCAACGTTATGGAAAAGCTGGGCCTGGGTTACGACGAGCTGGTCAAGGTCAAGCCGGACATCATAATGGTCAGCGCCTCCGGGTTCGGCCACAGCGGCCCCTATCGGGACTACAGAAGCTTCGGGCCCAACCTGCAGGCCATCTCCGGACTGACCAACCTCACCGGTTTCCCCGACAACGCCCCCGCCGGTTTCGCCAGCTCTTACGCCGACTCCATGGGCGGGCTCACCGCCGCCCTGGCCACCCTCATGGCCCTCAATCACAGGCAGAAGACGGGAAAAGGGCAGCACGTGGACGTGGCCCAGTTCGAAGGACTCTGCTCTCTCATGGACACCTGTTTCCTGGACTACTCGGCCAACGGCCGTGTCCATCAGCGGATGGGCAACCGGCATCCCGATGCCGCCCCCCACGGCGCTTACCCCGCCCGGCCCGATGAAGGGAAGGAGCGGTGGTGCACCATAGCCGTGTTCACCGACCAGGAGTGGCGGAGCCTATGTAAAGTTATGGGCGATCCACCCTGGGCCGAAGACAACCGTTTCAGCACCGCAGAGGGTCGGGTTCAGCACGCCCTGGAACTGGATAAACTTGTAGCGGAATGGACCGTGAACAGGACCGCCGAGGAAGTGATGGAAACTTTGCAGGCGGCGGGAATAGCGGCGGGAGTGGTGCAGAGCGCCGACGACCTGTTCAAACGGGACTCGCACCTCAAGGCCCGCGGCTACTACCAGATCTCCGAGCACCCTTATCTCGGCGAGCGGCTCAACGAGGGGTCACCCATGAAATTTTCCCACACGGAAGCAGGCGTCCGCAGGCACGCCCCGCTCTTTGGCGAGCACAACAATTACGTTTACGGCGAGCTGCTGGGCATGTCGGAGGAAGAGATAGAACAGTTGCACAGAGAAGGAGTCATTTGAAGCAATGAAACGGTTCAAAGCAGACGTGGTCGTCCTGGGCAGCGGCGCCGCCGGAATAATGGCTGCTGTAGAAGCTCATGAAAAGGGAGCGGAGGTATTGATAGCGGGGAAAGGCGCGGTGGGCAAAGGCACCTGCACCTCTCTGGCCGGAGGCTTTTTCAGCCTCTCCTCACAGAATCCCACCACTGAAGAAAGCTTTCACTTCATCAAATCCGCTTTCGGATTGACTGATGCTGTGCAGGCTTTCACCCCGGAAGAACACTACCGCTCCACTATGGAAGCGGGTCGGGGCATCAACGACCGCCAGATGGTGGAACTTGTTTCCAGAGGGGCGAGAGAAAAGATGGACAAACTCAAGAGCATGGGCACGCCGCTGCTCGATATCCCCTCGGGCTGCTCGGTGGACAACCAGGGAAACCGGAAGAATATCCCGGGAATGGTACTGGCCCAGGCCATGCAAAACATAGTAGAAGAAAGAGGCATAAAGTCGTTGACCGGTTTCCACTGCCTCGACTTCGTTGTAGAAAAGGGAAGGATCGCCGGTGTCCTGGGGATCACCGCCGAAGGCGAACCGGCGTTCATCAACGCGCCCTCAGTGGTGCTGGCCACCGGCGGCGCGGGGGCCATCTACCAGCGGCACGACAACCCGGCGGGAATAATCGGCGACGGCTACGCCATGGCCCTCAGGGCCGGGCTTCAATTGCAGGACATGGAGTTCGTCCAGTTCTACCCCGTGGGGCTGGCCCAGCCGGGACTGCCCGAGTTCATCTTTTATCCCCCTTATCCGCCGGAAGCCAAAGTCCTGGATGCCGAAGGGAGGAACGTCTTCGAAGAGCTGGAAAATTGCGAAAGCCTGAACCAGGCCATAATGCTCTACAGGGACACCTCTTCGATCCTCTTCTACCGGAAACACATGGAGGGCGGCCTGTTTCTGGACCTCACAGAAGTGCCCGACGCGGCCTGGAGCGAATACTATTCTCTGCGGTTGCTTTCCCGGTATAAGTTCGATTTTCGCAGCCTGCCCTTCCAGATCGCACCCATCACTCACTTCTTCATCGGCGGCCTGGTGGTTAACTCCCAAGCGGAGACCGAGCTTCCGGGCCTGTTCGCTGCCGGGGAGGTGGCGGGCGGGTTCCACGGAGCCAACCGAATGGGCGGGAACGCACTCACCGAATGCATCGTCTTCGGCTCCATCGCCGGCGTGCGGGCGGCGGAACACGCCAAAGACGCGGGCGACATCGAAATCTCCGCCTCCGGTGTGGAGAAATCCGTTCCCTCCTGGGCTTCCGAGAAGGGGGGGGACGTCCGGCCCGAATTCAGGGAGCTTTTCGACGATATAAAAAAGACAGCCTGGGAAAACGCGGGTGTGGTACGTAGCGAAGATGGCATGCATAAGGGCCTCTCGGCGATTTCCGCCCTGGAAGGGGACCTTGAGGCGCTCACGCCGCACAACGTCGCCGAAGGGTTGAGGCACAACCAGGCCCGCTCCGCCCTGCTCACCCTCCGCTGTGTTCTCGAGACCGGCCTTCGGAGGAAAGAGAGCAGGGGCGCATTTTTCAGGGAAGATTTCCCGAAAAAGGACGACACCAACTGGCAACGAAACATACGTATCTCACTGGACAACTCGACGAAAAACCTGCTCCAGGAGGATACACCCCTAATCTCTTGATGGAACATTTAACCGATGGCACACCAATTGTCAGGCGGGTTGCAAACCCGCCCCTGCATCGCTTGATTGAACCTTCATTCATAAGATAAACCACGCATGGCATAACCGCGAATCATCATTTTCAGTCTCCTCCACCTTGCCCCCGCCTTCCGCGGGGCGTACCGCTGTGAAGGATAAAGGAGAGCGTCAATAATTAGAGGAAACCTTTTTCAGAAAAATGTTCTCTGAAAATCCTCTAAAAACTTTTAAATTAATGCATAATTAAGCTATACTGAATAATTAAAAGTATCGGGAAGAGTTCTTGGGGGAATCCGCGGAACGCGGGGCTTAAGGAGAGTTCCCCCCAACCTTAAAAATAATATTTAATTAAGGAACGGTCGATGTCCGATTATAATAATATTGTCTATGAAAAAGAAGGAAAGATAGGAATTATCACGCTTAACCGCCCCGACAAGATGAACGCCCTCAACAAAGAACTTCTTGAGGAGCTTATGGACATCCTGGAAAAGGCCGACGCCGAGCAGAATACACGCGTCCTGATAATTACCGGCGCCGGACGGGCCTTCTGCGCCGGTTACGACCAGTCCGCCTCCAACACCGGCGAACGCAAGTTCTCCGACGACTGGCGCAAAGGCATCTTCGGTAACGCCCGATTCTGGTTTAAGATATGGGAGCTGACCATCCCCGTCATAGCCGCCGTGAACGGTTACGCGCTGGCCGGCGGGGGCGATCTGGCCATGGCCTGTGATATTACTCTCGCTTCGGATAAGGCCCGCTTCGGCTACCCCGCGATTCGCATGAGCGGTTTCCCCCCAACCCTG
>JAUXIQ010000423.1 GCA_030620925.1 Nitrospinota bacterium | reverse complement strand
CACATGCTTTTAATGAGCGGGGAGTAGAAGATGAATAAATCAGAACTGGTTGCGGAAATGGCTAAAGTGGCTAAGATAAGCAAAGCCCAGGCGGCCAAGGCACTGGATGGTGGGCTGAACGGTATTACCAAAGCGCTCCGTAGAGGTGATAAGGTTACCCTGGTCGGTTTCGGCACATTTTCAGTAATGGGCCGTAAAGCGAGGACTGGCAGAAACCCCAGAACCGGCGCCAGCATGAAGATTAGGGCCAAGAAAGTTCCCAAGTTCACCGCAGGAAATAAATTGAAAGACGCTGCAGCCAGAGCTAAAGTTTCCAAGTAGCCGAATCTCGCCGAAGCGAAGACAGTTTTTTTAACTTTGTAATGGTCGTGGGATAGACAAGGGCCGGGATTTCTGAGGTCGAAAAAGAGGACCTTCGAGAGTTTCCCGGCCCTTTTTATATCTTGCAGACGGAGATGAAGATATGGATGGTTTCGCATTGCGGGTGGAGAGGCTGGAAGTGGAGTCAGCCTTCGATATGCTGGTTAAGGCCCGTGCCCTGGAGGCTCAGGGGCGTGAGGTGCTGCACTTCGAGATCGGAGAGCCCGATTTTGACACCCCGAGCCATATCAAAGAGGCTGGTATAAAAGCTATACGCGACGGTTTGACGGGGTACTGCCCCCCGCCCGGCATACCGGAATTGCGGGAGGCCATCGCCGAGCATGTGAGCGAGACCAGGGGCATAGAAGTCAAAGCCTCCAATATAGTGGTAACCCCTGGGGCGAAACCCATCATGTTTTTTTCCATCCTTGCCTGTGTGGAACCGGGGAGGGAGGTCATTTACCCCGACCCGGGTTTCCCTATCTATTCATCCCTGGTTAAATTCGCCGGGGCCGTTCCCAGACCTATACCCCTCCTGGAAGAGACCGGTTTCAGCTTCGACATGGATGCCTTTGCGGACAGCGTCTCGGAGAAGACCTGCCTGGTGATCCTCAACTCTCCCAACAATCCCACCGGTGGCCTGGTGCCGGGGGAAGATATACAGCGGATCGCGGAGCTGGTGGCGGATAAACGGATAACCATCCTGTCGGATGAGATTTACCGGGGGATGCAGTACGAAGGGGAGCCGGTGAGCATCGCCACCCTGCCCGGCATGCAGGAGCAGACGGTCATTCTGGACGGGTTCTCAAAGCTCTATGCAATGACGGGTTGGCGTCTCGGTTACGGGGTCATGAACGAGGAGCTCGCCGACCATTTCTCGAAGTTGCTGGTGAACTCTACATCCTGCACCCCCGCCTTCACGCAGATGGCCGGACTGGAAGCGCTCAGTGGGCCGCAGGATGAGAGCGAAGATATGCTGCGGCAGTTCAAAAGCCGGCGGGACTTGATAGTGGCCGGGCTTAACTCCATCCCCGGCGTGAGCTGTCATCTCCCCGGCGGAGCTTTCTACGCCTTCCCAAACGTAAAATCTTTCGGCAGGAGCAGCTCTGAATTGGAGGATTACATCCTTCAGGAAGCGGGGGTGGCATGCCTCTCAGGCACAGGCTTCGGCGAGCATGGCGAGGGCTACCTGCGCTTCTCCTACGCCTCCTCGGAGGAAAACATCCGCAAAGCCATCGATCGCATCAAGACAGCTCTGGCTAAACTGTCCTCATGAGTAAGTTTAAGGCATCCCTGTTTTTATCATGTTATCCGTGAGCACGCTGCTGTTCCCGGGTCAGTCGCCGGAGTATGTGATAAAGGCTCCGAAGGCTCTTATAGCATCAATAATCTCTTGCCTTCCTATAACTTCATGGGCTACTATTTCCGCGGAGAACTCCTATTTTAGTTTAAGGTTGAGCTGTCCTCAAAATAGAAATGGAGTGGAGCGGGAGGTTCGAATATTATTCGAGGGATGTCGTGGCATTTTCAGAGACAATCAGGTTAAGAACGAAAGGTTTCGGCGACATAATAGATATAACCGATGAGGTAGTGTCGATTTCGGGCCGGTCGGGTATAGTAGATGGGTTGGTGACGGTTTTTTGCCCCGGCTCGACCGGCGCCCTGACGACCATAGAATACGAAACCGGTGTGCTTAAAGATTTGCAGAGAGCGATAGAGGAGATTGTCCCGTCGGGCATACCCTATGAGCATGACAGGCGATGGGGCGACGGTAACGGGTTCTCCCACGTGAGGGCGGCCCTCTTGAAGCCGTCTTTGTCGGTTCCCCTCATCGAAGGAAAGCTTACGCTTGGAACCTGGCAGCAGATAGTCTTCATCGATTTCGACAACAGGGAGAGGGAGAGAAACTTGGTTGTCCAGATTATAAACGGGTAGTCTGTTCGAGGCTCGGGGATGGGCGCCTGAATGAGTAAGGAGAAATCAGATGACGCAACAGGTCATTGAAACGGATGTGTTGGTCGTGGGAGGCGGTGGCGCGGGTTTCAGGGCCGCGATCGGGGCCAGGGAGAAGGGAGCGAAGGCCCTCATGTTGCGCAAGGGACCTCTCGCCCGCTGCGGAGCGACGCCCATGGCCGGCGCCGATTTCACCCTGGATGGCCGCAGCCTGAGGGAGCTGGGCTTCTTTGGGGAACTCAACGACACCAAGGAGAAATTCTTCAGCGATATCGTGCATCAGGGCTACTATCTGAACAATCAAAAACTCGTCGAGCAATATATTGATACGGCCCAGGGAAGATTGAAGGAATTGCTCGATTG
>JAUXIQ010000060.1 GCA_030620925.1 Nitrospinota bacterium | reverse complement strand
CCCCAAAAACTTTTTCCTGAAACTCCCTTACCACCTTTTCAGGCGATAAAAAAACTTATTTTAAGAGATGGGGAAAATGGTTGTTGAGATCAGATACTGATCTCCGGGACGTAAAGATATCCCTGCGATTCTCAGGAGTCCCTTAAGCTTTTTCTTTGGCTGCGGCTTTGGGTGCTTTCTCCTCGGCTGCGGCTTTGGGTGTTTTCTCCTCGGCTGCAGCTTTGGGCGCTTTTTCTTCGGTTGCAGCTTTGGGTTTAGGCCCGGGAGAGATGCCTTCCTTGAGCTTTTTCACATTGGCTGCGGCCGTTGCAAATAACATCCCAAGGTCGGAAGAGCAAGTCAGACAGCGCATGCCCTTTTCATGCCAGTTTAATAGGGATTGCACGTCCCCCAGGTGGATACCGGGGGCCACGTTTGACTGCTTGCACGCATGGATGACCCACTCGATGGCCTCGATCATTGAGCGATGCTCGAAATCCCCGGGCACCCCCAGGTTTATAGACAGATCATAGGGGCCCACCAATGCTACATCGATGTTACCAACGGCCAGCAGGTCGTCTATATTATCAAGCGCTTTTCCGGTCTCTACCTGGACGATGATCATGCTCTCTTCGTTCATCTGTTTGAGCAGATCGGGTAGGGCCATGTTCTCGTAGTCGGTATGGATGGGCCTTATCCCGTAGCCTCTCTTGCCCTGCGGTGGATACTTTATGGCGTTTATCACGCTCTCTATCTGTTCCTTGGTTTCCACTCTGGGTACCATGAGCCCCTGGGCTCCGGCGTCGCATGTGCGGGCCATGAGGTGGTACAGGGGGTCGGCAACACGCACCACGCAGTTCAGTCCCTTGGACTTCGCCGCTCGTATAAGGTCAGTCACCGTTTCCAGGCTGTATGAGGAGTGTTCCATATCGATGATGACGAAGTCGAATCCGGCGGCAGCCAGCACTCTTCCAATCTCCGGGGAGTTGAACTCCATAGTCATGGTACCTATGATCGACTTGCCGTCTGCCAATGCTTTTTTGGCTGTATTATCAAGCAATTCATACCTCCTCAACTTAAACAGGCTTTAAGCCGCTGAGCAAGGCCAGCGGTCTTAATTCCGCGCAATGACCCCCATATAAAGACCCCTCGTAACGGCAGGGTATTGGACGAAAATATAAACTTCTTAAATATTATAAACGACTTTTACTGTTTAAAACAACATATTTTAGCCTCTATTATATATATTTATCGGCTGATTTGTTCCTTTGGTAAAGCCTTTAATGTGGTTAAGGGTAAACTTATATATCCAGGATTGGATTGTCAGCTCGATGGACCGGCGTGAAATGTGCTTCTGGGAATGCTTAAACACCCCTCTGTAATTAAGCCTGTCTCCCCTCAACGCAGATTGGTATTGATTAAAAAGACATTATGTGAGATATAGTTTTACGATTTTACCAACTGGATGATTAAGGGAAGAGAAAGATAATTCGTTTTATGAGATCGATCATCATCTGTTCGTTTAAGGGGGAAACATTATGGGCAGCCTGGGTGAAATGCTGGAGGCTTGCGCCGAAAACTTCGGCGAGAAGACGGCGCTTGTTGTGGAGGAGGCTCGCCTGAGCTACACCGAACTTAACGACATGGTTAACAGGGCGGGCAATGCACTCAAAAGATTGGGAGTGGAGAAGGGGGACCGGGTAACCCTCTTGCTTCCCAATAGTATTGAATGCGTCGTAGCCTACCACGGTGCGGCCAAGATCGGTGCGGTTATCAATCCCCTGAACGTTATGTACCGCGCTGACGAGATAAGATACATCATGGGGGACGCGGGGTCCAAGGCGGTTATAGCTATACCCGAATGTTTACCCATCATATCCGAGATCAGGAAAGAGCTCCCTTCCCTCGAAACGGTGATTACCACCGGCGAAGGGGATGAAGCAGGAGCTGCCTCTTTCCACCGCCTGCTGGAGGAAAGTGTACAGACGTCACCCCTTGTCCCCTGCCAGGACGATGATTTCCTCTTCTTCCCTTATACCTCCGGCACGACTGGAAAGCCGAAAGGGGCCCAGTTGACCCACGGCAATATGACCATAAACGCCGAAATGTCAGCCATGGTCCATATAATCAACAGACACGATTGTGTTATCACCGCGCTGCCTCTGTTCCACGTCTTCGGAGGGAACGTGGTGATGAACGGCTCATTCCTGGCGGGCGCCACGCTGGTGGTGCTGCCCGCTTTCGACGCCGAAAAGATGCTCCAGGGGATTCAGGAGCATCGTGCCACGGTGTTCGAGGCGGTGCCCACCATGTTCGCTCGCATGGTGAACCTCCCCAACGCCGCCGCCTACGATACCGCTTCGCTCGACCGCTGCGTGTCGGCAGGCGCCCCGCTGCCTCTCAAGGTGATGGAAGATTTCGAGGCCGCCTTCAACACACGCATACTAGAGGCCTACGGTCTCACCGAGACGGGGCTGGCTGCCTCCAACCCTGTTTACGGCCGGGTTAAGCCGGGGTCGGTGGGCATCCCCTGCGCACATACCAGCGTGAAGGTGGTGGATGATTCGGTCAACGAACTGCCTCCCGAAGAGATGGGGGAAATAGTGATAAAGAGCCCGGCAGTGATGAAAGGATACCGGGGTCTTCCTGAAGCGAACGCTGAAGCGCTGAGGGGGGGCTGGTTTCACACCGGCGACCTGGGGAGGGTTGACGAAGACGGCTACATCTATATCGTGGACCGTAAAAAAGACATGATCATCACCGGCGGCTATAACGTCTACCCCGCCGAGGTGGAGAACGCACTTTGCGCACATCCCGACATAGCCATGGCCGCTGCGGTGGGTGTACCCGACGAGGAGCGGGGGGAGGTTGTAAAGGCCTGCGTCGTCCTGAAAGAGGGAGCGGAAGCGCCGTCGGCCGAAGATATAATCTCTTTCTGCCGGGAAAGGATAGCCCCTTACAAAGCCCCGCGGGTGGTGGAGTTCATGGACGGTCTTCCCACCAGCAGCGTGGGGAAAATTTTACGAAGGGAATTAAGATAGCATGAACGGTCGCTTTGCAGTTGGAAAAAGAGCGCTGGGATCATGAACCCCTCGGGAGGCAGGTAGTGGAAGCAGCACATACTCTCTTGGAAGGGCAGAAGATTACTAAAACGTTCGGCGGGCTGATGGCCCTGCACGAGGTGGATTTTGCAATCTCCGAAGGTGAGATATTGGGCCTCATTGGTCCCAATGGAGCGGGAAAGACCACCCTTTTCAACCTCATCGCCTCCACGTATCAACCGGCTTCGGGTTGCATCCTTTTCAGGGGTAGAGATATTACGGGGAAAAAACAACACCAGATTTGCCGCATGGGCATCGCCAGAACATACCAGCTAGTGAGGCCCTTCAACTCCATAAGCGTTCGGGATAACGTACTGGTGGGGGCCCGTTTCGGTCGGGGGAAGAAATCGGGCGGTGAGGATGAGGAAGTGGTGGATGAGCTATTGGATTTTTTCTCATTGGCCGAAAAGGGCCGGCAGATGGCCCACAGTCTGACTATGGCCGAGATGCGCCGCCTGGAGATGGCACGGGCTTTGGCCACCATGCCCGTGCTGCTGCTTCTGGACGAGGTCGTTTCCGGCCTCAATCCCCGGGAGACCAATGAGACCATGGAGCTGATAAACCGAATAAGGCAGAGGGGGATCACCATCTTCATGATCGAGCATGTTATGAGGGCAATAATGGGGCTCTCTGATAGGGTGGTGGTGCTGCACCACGGTAAAAAGATAGCCGATGGAGCGCCTGATGAGATTTCCAATGAGCCCAGGGTTATCAATGCATATCTGGGGGAAACCGGCGATACGGGAATGCGTCCCGGCCCCCTTTAATTCAGAGGGTAAAGAACGGAATGCTCGTGGTAGAAGGGATAGAAGTTGCCTACGGGGAGATGCAGGCCCTGTGGGGAGTCTCTCTGAAGGTCGAGAGGGGTGAAGTGGTTGCTCTGATCGGTTCCAACGGCGCAGGCAAAACCACAACGCTGAGAACCATCTCCGGCCTTCTCCGGCCCTCCAGTGGAAGTATAAGATTCGAGGGGCGGGAGATAATCGGAGCCCCCACCCACGCTATAGTTGACATGGGCATCTCCCAGATCCCGGAAGGCAGAAAGCTCTTCCCTCAGATGACTGTGCGGGAGAACCTGGAGATCGGCTGCTTCAATAGCAGGGCCAGGGAGCAGAGGGACGAATCGTTGGAATGGGTCTATCAACTGTTTCCCGTTCTCAAGGAAAAGCGCACCCAGGCTGCGGGCACGCTCAGCGGTGGGGAGCAGCAGATGGTGGCCATAGCGAGGGGGCTCATGGCAAGGCCGAAACTGCTCATGTTAGATGAGCCTTCCCTGGGGTTGGCCCCGCTCCTGGTGAGGGAACTGTTCGCTGTGTTGGAGGAGATAAACAGGCAGGGCATAACCGTTCTGCTGGTGGAGCAGAATATAAGAGAAGCTCTCGAAATTGCCCGCACGGCCTACATCATGGAGACGGGCAAAATCATCCTGATGGGCAACAGCGGGGAAATATTGAAGCACCAGCGCGTGAAGCAGGCATATTTAGGGCTTTAATATGTCCCCTGAAGAAGGTGGATGGCCTGCCCGGGACCTCTCAAGGAGAAAGACCCTTATCCGCCTGGATGGGAAGAGCACAAAGAGCGGTCTCATGGGAGGGAGATAGCGGGCAGTCATTTCACCCACTTGAGGAAATACTTGAATCTGGCGTTGCGCATAATTCCTCCGGGCATGAAGAGACCTACCAGGGTCATAATAACGCCGTAAACGGCCACGTGCAGGTAGGCCATTTTAGTCATGAGGAATTCGTCCACGAAGTAGAGAAATACCACCCCCACAACCGGCCCGCCTACAGTACCCGAGCCGCCCAACATGGCCATGACGATGGGCTGCAAGGCTATCCTCAGGCCGAAAACGGAAGAAGGGTGAATGTAGGTTATGTACCACATGTAAATTCCGCCCATGATGCCCGCGTAAAAAGCGCTTATTATCAGGGTCATGCTTTTATAGGCGGCGGCGTTCACGCCCAGAGCGGAGGCCACATCTTCTTCCTCGCGGATGCTCGTGAGGGCCAGGCCGAACTTCGTCCTGTTCACTGCGACGCTGGTCAGCACCACGGCCACCACAAGGCACAGTGCGGCGTAATAGGCGGTAGTCAAGTTAAAACCGGAAACTATGGAGAGGCCGCCCGAGCCGCCGGTTAAGCCCGTCAGATTTTGGGCCAGGAGCTCCAGAAGCCTGATCAGCCCGAAGGTGGCCAGGGCGAAGTAGGCGCCCCGCAGCCTGAAGAAGGGATAGCTTATACTCGCCGCAAAGAGCATGGGCAGGGCCGCGGAAAGCGTGAACGAAAGCGACAGGTTCACCTTGTGCAGAAAAAGTACCCCGAAGGTATAAGCGCCGATGCCGAAGAAAACCGAGTGTCCCAGGTTGAGGTAGCCCAGATAACCGCCCACAAGATCGTAGCTGGTGGCCAGCACCACGAACATGAACAGGAAGAAAAAAAAGACCACGAGGTAAGTGGAAGCGCCGGTCAGCGGTATGATTGCCAATGCCCCCAATAACAGGGCCAGAAAGAGCCATTTCAATTTAAAAGGGACGCTTCTCATTTTTCTGCTCCGCATGAACGATGGCGGGATTTTTCAGTATTTTTCGGTGTCTTCTCTAACCTGTCTTTTACAGGCATCCTGCTACTATACTTATCCATAAAGGCTTTTAGCATATTCCCTTATCTGCGCGTATTAAAACTATTCTATTCCGAACAGGCCCCTTGGTCTGAACAGAAGGATCAGAATGAGGACTAAAAAAGCCACCGTGGGGGACCATTGCGTTCCCAGGTAGAAGCCTGTGAACGACTCGGTGAGGCCCAATATCAGCCCTCCCACCAGAGAGCCCACCAGGCTTCCCAGTCCGCCCAGCACGATGATAGCCAGGTATTTTACGGTAAGGGGTATACCCATGAAGGGGGTGACTGCGAATAAGATGGCGAAGAACATCCCCGCCGCCGCGGCAGTGGAGGTGCCGATGCCGAAGGTCACCATGGATACCCGGGATATGTTGACGCCCACCAGCATGGCCCCTTCCCTCTCCTGGGTGATCGCACGTATGGCCATCCCCGTGAATGTTCGTCTCAGGTAAAAATGGAGGCAGAGGGTGAGGACCAGGATGACCCCCAGAACGAGCAGTCGGAGCGAGGAAACAGAGAATAGCCCTATGTTCAGCGGGGGCAGCGAGTAGGAGATGCCCTTCACATCGGCTCCGGTGAAGAAGGAGGTCAGGTCGGCTATAGTCAGCGAAGCGCCCAGGGTGATAAGGACGGAGGCCACCAGCGCCTCGTGGTGAGGCCTGCCCGCTATGGGCCGGATGAGAAACCGTTCGAAAACCATCCCCACGGCGAAGAAGAAGGGCAATATGATGAAAAGAGAATAGAAGGGATTTACACCCATAAAGCTGAACACCCCGTAGCTCATTAAGGCCCCCAGCATCAGCATATCCCCGTGGGCTATGTTCAACACCCTGGAAACGCCGAAGATGAGAGACAACCCGAAAGCGGCAAGAGCGTAAATCCCCCCTAACAGAATCCCTCCTATGATTAGCTGTAAAATTATGGGGAAGCTGATCACTTCTTACGTTCACCCCACGAAGGCGTGGGGTAGATGTGCTTGGTCTTCACTATCGCGGGCGGCCAGACGGCGAAGTATTCTCCATTGTAGAACTGCACCGGGAAGGGGTTATAAGTCCCCACTCCGTTGGGCTGAAATCTCATGGGGCCGCCGATGGTCATGATGTTGAGGTTTTTGAGCGTTTCCATGAGCTTGGTTTTGTCCAGCGTGCCTGCCTGCTCTATGGCGGCGGCGACCGTTTCCAGAGCGGTCATACGGATGGCGGAGTAAGGATACTTTCCCACCTCCATTCCCGATTTTGCCAGCAGCTTCTGGAAAAAGGCGGTGTCGCTGTAAGTTATTCCCGGCATCCAGTAGACGTCGCTAGTGACGTAGTTGGCGTCTGCGCCCAGGGGGCTGTCAAAACCCTTACCGCCGTGCGTTACGTGGAACTCCATGGGGTTGAGCCCGAACTCCTTGGCCTGCTTCATGAAAGTGACTTCGAACGTATGGAAGGCCGAGATGAACACCACGTCGGCATTCAACGCCTTGAGCTTGGTGATGATGGGGGTGAAGTCGCGGATGTCCGAAGGGGCTATTTCCTTGAACACCACCTGGAAACCCATGTCCTTGGCGATTTTCAGGGAGCCCTTATAGACTCCTTTGGCATGCAGGTTATCCTCGCTGATCATGGCCACGGTCTTGACCCTGCCTTCGCTCTTCAACATACTGAAATACTGGTAGGACCAGTTGAGGGCCGAATCCAGCACCCCCACTATCCATTTGAAGTCCCGGGCGTAAATCTTGGGGGAGTTGGCGCATATGGCAACCATGGGCACCTTGTGCTTTTCAGACACTGTGCTGGCGGCGAAGGTCAAAGGACTGCTGAAGGGGCCGATAAGCAGGTCCACCTTGTCCACTGTTACCAGGCGCTCGTAAAACTTTATCGCGGTGTTAGGATCGCTTTTGTCATCGTAGGTGATCACCCTCACGGGGATGCGTTTTCCGTACTCCTTGACGTAGAGACCGCCCCTCTCGTTTATCATGGAGGCCCAGGTATCATGCATCTTTCGATAAAGCTCTCCGTAACCGCTGAACTTGCCCGTGGCCGCCGCCGTGCCCCCGATGAGAATCTCCTTAGGGGCTTTTCCAGCGTAAGCCGCGCCGTTTGTAAAGGCCATCGCGGCCATAACCAGAACGAAAAAAATCGTGATTATGAGTCTTTTTTTCTTCATCTCGCCCCCCTTGTTTAGCGAATTTAGACGGTAATTGTTTAAATAGAATATTATTTTAGGCACAAAATAATAACGTTGACTCTCAGTATTGTCAACAGGATTCTAACCCTGTGCTTGACAGAGCTTTCATTACGTTGCGCATGTCATCTATTAAGGGGGGGAGCGAAATGGAATGGAAGACCTGGTTGGCGCTGAGAGCGGGAATGAAATACGCCATCATAGCCGTGGCGCTGCAGCGCATAGGTGCATTTGCCCTGGCGGCGTCTATTTCGGAGAGGGCGGGCGGCCAGGGCCGCAGGCCTCCTCCGGTGAGTTGGGTATCTTAGGAGGAGGGAATTGTTAACAACCCTTTAAATTACCGGAGGCCTCGTGCCTCAGGAGCACGAGCAGAGTGCACGTGCCCCTCCCGTTCGCGATAAAACCGGTTTAAAAATCGGTCAGTGTCTTTCCGTCTTCGTCTTCCTTGAAAGGTATAAGTTTTTCAGGCGTTTCCTTATTCGAGTCATCGCCGCTGCCACCGTCGTCGCCATCACCTTTCATAGCCGCCTTAGTTTTCTGGAGAACGTTCTGCTGGTGCGCCCCTACCGGGCGCTGGCCAAAGTGTGTTTCGCCGGTGCGCCTCTTGGTGGCGGTTTTACCGCTGCCGTTGGACAGCGAGAAGCTGGAGACCATGGCCGACATCACGTTTACCAATTCATCAATATTTACAGGTTTCATTATGTGTGCAACATCTGTTTCTTCCAGAAACTTCTTGGTTTCCTTAGAGATGGTGTCTCCAGTAGCCACTATTATTTTACTAAGCGCTTGAGGATATTCTTCGCTTAAACGCTCGTATAATTCTATACCGCTCATGCCGGGCATTTTCATGTCACATATGATGATTTCGAATTCTGCTTCTGAATTTCGAGTTAAGGTTTAGTCGCCATTGGTGGT
>JAUXIQ010000362.1 GCA_030620925.1 Nitrospinota bacterium | reverse complement strand
TTTCTCTTTTCACCGCTAAAAGTGGAGCTTGTAAACTTTGAAGGCAAGTTTGGAGAAGGGGATATTTCCGGTAATGGGATGCTGGAGCTCGATGGGCTGTCACTAAAGTCCGCCGACGTAGCAGTGGCCATAAAGGATGCAGTAGTCGAACGGGTGGGTAAGTTCAACGCTACCGTTTCAGCGGATTTGAATTACCTTTTCGGTGAACAAAAGAGCCTGCTCAAGGGCAAAGTGGTAGTGAGTGATGCCATTTACTATGGGGAAATCGACTGGAAAGAGGCGGTGGTGAAGCAGAGCCGGTTTATTGTGAATGGAGATTCTGAGAAGGTGAAAGAGCCGCTGGCCATGGAGATGAAGGTGGAGCTCGAGAGTCCCGCCAAGATAGCCAATAACCTTATGGAAGCGACGCTGGAGGGGAAGCTGAGCGTCAAGGGCAGTTCCCGACAGCCGGAGCTTTACGGCAGCATCATTTTTACTGATGGTTATGTTTTTTTCGGAGACAAAGTCTACAGCATAGACAATGCTGCGGTAGATTTTTCGGGGCCCGTGCCGGACAACATATCTTTTAACACCGCCCTCATCACCGAAAGTCATAGTTATACTATAACCGTTATTTTGAGCGGTACGACCAGCAGGTATACCCTGCAGTTTACCTCCGACCCTCCTCTGCAACAGGCCGATATAATATCGCTTCTGACCCTGGGGACCACCATAGATAACCTCAACAGTAAGGATACGGGTAACAAATCGGCCTACCAGGCACTGAAACTTTTGGCTTTCAAATTCCAGGGTAAATTGACCAAAGGCATCAAGCAGACTACCGGCCTGGACGTGGTTGAGATAGAAACGATAAGTGAAAAGGGAGAGTCAGGCTCAAGCATACGTTTGGGCAAGAAAGTAACCGATTCGCTTTCCGTGGTCTACTCCACGGGCTTGGAAAATACCAAAAATTACGACGTGGAGCTGGCTTACAAGCTTTCCGAGAAGGTTTATCTGAAAGGGATGATTACCGAGGTTGGAGCTACAGAAGTCGGCCTGGTCTACAGACTGGAATTCAAATGACGCTTGTACAGGTGTTCAACGGGAGATACGAACGCCATGGAAAACCTGCTCTTTTGTCAATATCGGCGTTTCTCTGCTTTTCCCTCATAATCGCCGGCATCGGTCTATCCGCTGAAAAAAAGGCCGCCGAGAGCCGTTCCTACACGATTTCCTCTATAGTCATCACAGGCAATCCGTTGTTCAGCACCAGGAGCATAACCAAGGCCATGGGTTTGAAGCGGGGAAAGACTGTTTCCGCCAAGGAGCTCAAGGTCGTCAAAGAACGGATACGGCGTTTCTACAGGAAAAACGGCTACCTGGAGGTGGAAGTAGGGCAAATACAGCTCCTGCCTGATAATGAGCAGGAAGCGAGACTTACGGTGGATATAGACGCCGGCCATTTGGTGAGCGTAGAGTTTGTAGGCGCGGGGTTTTTTGCTTCCCGCAAGTTGAAAAAGATAACGGGGATGACTCATCGCAGCATCTTTGTCGAGAGCGTGTTGAAGGAGGCCGAGAGACGAATCGAGCGCTATTACCGAAACAGGGGCTATTATTTCGTTGAAGCCCGGCATGAAGTGGAAACTGACGCCGAACAGGGCGTTAAGTTTATCCGCTTCCACATAACCAAGGGGAACAGGCTGCGGGTTGAGAAGATAGAGGTTGAGGGAAACAGCGCCTTCAGCGACCGGCGTATAAAGAAGGTCATGAAAACCAAGGAGAAAGGTTTGATACGCAGGGGGATACTCAAGGAATACGTCCTTGAGAAGGACCCTTCCCGGATCGCGGACTTTTATTCTAAAAAAGGCTACATAGAAGCCGAAGCGGCCCAATCGCACCTCAGGTTCGACGACAAGAAAAAAAAGGCCTCAGTGGGTATGGAAATCGAGGAAGGAGAACGATTCTATTTCGGGCAGGCGATCCTAAGCGGGCTTAAAGCTCTCACCGCCAAAAAGGTGGAAGATATGCTGGACATGGAGCACGGTGAAGTGTTCAGCATTCAGAAGGCCGAAAAGGGGATTCATGAGATAAGAGAATACTACCATAATCACGGATACCTGGATGTAGAGATTTCCTCTAACTTGACGCAGGGGGAAGAAGAGAATGTCGTTGATCTTGAGATCAGTGTGAACGAAGGCGCCAGGTACATCGTCGGGAGTATATCCGTTAAAGGCCTGGAAAAGACCAGAGAAAAACTGATCCACAGGAATTTAACTCTGGTGCCGGGAACGATTTACAGCCAGGCTGAGGTGCAGGAGACCGTTAAAAAACTTCGCGCTACGGGCGTTTTCAGCACCATACAGGTAAAGCCCGAAAAGAGGGTAGAGGTCGCCGGTATAATGGACCTTGTCATAGAGGTCGAAGAGGCCAAATCCGGCGCCATAGAAGTGGGGTTCGGCTACGGCAGTGAGGAAGACCTGAAGGGCCTCTTCAAAGTGGAATACCGCAACCTGATGGGCATGGCCCGCAGTATCGAGGGAGTAATCGAAGGCTCCGGCCTGGGCCTTGAGTTCGAGCTCGGATATAACGACCCCTACCTGTTAGGCAGAAAACTGGTGGGCAGCGCCAGGGCGCGTTACGGGGAGACGGACGAAGAGTTCTTCAAGGTGAGAAAGTTCGAAAACATATATACCATCAGCAAGTCTTTCCGGAAAATATACGAGTTTGAGATAAGCTATTCCCTGGAGCTGACCGACTTCTTCGACATTCAATCCACGGTCCTGGAGGAGGAAGAAGAGAAAGTAGAGGAGGATACCAACCGGCTGGCCATTATCCGGCCCGCCGTAACCCGCGACTCCAGGGATCGTGAGGTGAACGCCTACAAGGGGATGTTAACTCGTCTCAGTGTGGAGTACGCCCCTGAGTTCCTGGGCTCTCAGGTTGAGTATTACAGGGTCTTAGCCGGAAGCACCAGCTATTTCAACTTGTTCGGTGACGTAGTCTTTACCGTAAACGTGGAAGCCAGCTACGGGGAGGTGTTCGGCGAAACGTTGAGCCTGCCCCTGGATAAACGGTTTTTCCTGGGGGGCAGCGATTCTGTGCGAGGCTACGACCGCAAC
>JAUXIQ010000097.1 GCA_030620925.1 Nitrospinota bacterium | reverse complement strand
CTCCCATACATAGCCCAGGCCTCAGTTTCCCACATGAAAGATTTCAAGCGAAAAATCAAGAAGGCACACCAGATTACGGGCCGGGAAAAGCGGGGGCTTTCATATATAGAGGTATTGAACACCTGCCCCACAGGCTGGGGATACCCCGAAGACCAGATGATAAACGTCGCCCGCCTGGCGGTGCAGACAGGTTACTGGCCGCTGTTCGAGATAGAAGAAGGCGTTTTCACCCTGAACCATCGACCTGAAGAGCTGAAACCCATCAAAGAATACCTCGAGATGCAGGGCCGTTTCCGCCACCTGACGGATGAGCAGATTACCCAGGTGGAGGAACGGGTGAAAAAGAAATGGGAACGCCTCCTCAAACGCGCCGATGAGGTATAACTATTGATGAACAACAACTCCGTAGGGGCAACCCCCCGTGGTTGCCCTTTATGGGCACATGGTTGCCCATCATGGGCGTTTTTATTATTTGGGCAGGCACAGGGGCCTGCCCCTACGATTATAATTCCGTATAGCGATTAAACTCAGCATTAAACTTTGAGGCGCATCTGGTCTTCGGCCATCACCACCTCACCTTTATATGTCTCCCGCACCTGCGCCAGAATATCCGTGTTCTCGCACTGTGGATAAAAGTGGGTGAGCACCAGCAGTTCGCAGCCGGTTTCTGTGGCTATACGCCCCGCGCCGGAAGGGGTCAGATGGTCCGCCGATTTCACTCCGTCGGGAAATGAACATTCGAGAACCAGTATATCCGCACCCGCGCCCAATTCCACTATTCCCCGGCAATAAGCTGTATCCCCCGAATAAGCTATGGAAGAGCCGCTGCTATCTTCGAGGCGATAACCAACGCTGTACTCGGTGTGGAGCACTTCTCTGGACTTCACCCTGTACCCTCCCGCATCCAGCTCGCTGTTCAACACCTCTTTAATCCGAAGCTCATACCCCTCGGCGGCCGCCCATCTGCCGTAGGTATCATGAAGCTTGCGGTAAAATTCTTCAAACCCGGTGGGGCCGGTTATAGTGAGGTCCTTATCCCGGAGGTAATCAGGGTTCCTGAAGAGAAAAAGCAGGGGGACAAGCTCCGCAGTGTGGTCCGGATGCAGGTGAGTGTAGAAGACCCTCTCCAGACGGCGGCAGTCTACGCCCGCTCCGGCGAGGCGCTGCAGCGTGCCCGGCCCGCTGTCGAAAAGGACGGGTTCATCCCCTACCACTATCACCAGGCCCGAAGCGCCCCGCCGTGCGGAAGGCACCGCCGTCCCCGACCCCAGGATTATCAGTTCCATATTACCTCCTTTCTCCATCTATTATATATGAATAACCACAAGGTGGTAGGGGCGGGTTTCAAACCCGCCCTTACGATGGCCACAGCTTTTACCAAACCGCGTAGAGGCTTCCGGGTACCACAATGATTAATGAAACTGCTTGCAATGGAGCCGCCACTGAATTAAAATCGGGACGATTGTCGCTACTTACCATTTTGATTTCGCACCGCTTTTAAACCTTTAAACTTTGGATGTAATTTTTTTACTTCTCAGCAAAGGAGGACAGAAAATGGACCTCGGTTATAAAGACAAAGCGGTTATAGTCACCGGTGGGGGCTCCAACATCGGGCGGGCGATTTCCCTAACCTTCGCCGGCGAAGGGGCCAACGTGGTTATCGCTGAGATAGACCCCTCCCAGGGCGAGAAGGTGGCCAAAGAGGCCGACGCCTTAAAAGCAGGCGGTAAGACCATCGTTACGCAGTGCGACGTCACCGACCTGGACAGCGTCTCGGCCATGATACAGAAAGCCATCGATGAGTTCGGTCGAGTGAGCGCCCTGGTGAATAACGTCGGCTGGGACCAACTCATGCTCTTCACCGAAACCACGCCCGACTTCTGGGATAAGATCATCAGCATCAACTACAAAGGAGCGCTCAACTGCACCAAAGCCATCCTCACCCACTACATAGACAACAATGGTGGCTCCATCGTCAGTATGAGCTCAGACGCCAGCCGGATGGGCGAGTTCCGGGAAGCGGTCTACGGCGGCTGCAAAGCGGCCATCAACAGCTTCATGAAGACCATCGCCCGCGAAAACGGCAAGTTCGGCGTTCGCTGCAACGCCGTTTGCCCCGGTGTGACCATTCCCGGCAGCTCAGAGGACGTGGGCGAACAGAGCATGTGGGCGGACAGGCAGATAGGTTTCGATGACGACCAGCTTGAGAAGATCAAGAGGGCCTATCCGCTGCGGAAGATCGGCAAGCCCCAGGACGTTGCGAACACCGTGGTCTTCCTGTCCTCCGAATTGGTGGCAGGGCATATTACGGGCCAGGTGGTGAGCGTGAGCGGCGGTTACAGCATGGTCGGTTGATGAAAAATATCAGAGGGGGCGGTCAAGCTGCCGCCCCCTGTTTTTTTCTCTTAAGATAATCAGGCAAAACCGGCTAAGAAGGGGTGCTCATGACGCATGAACTGGACTATTCGGCCCTTGACCGGCCTGAAATCCTCTCCATCATCTTTTATCCGAGAAGAGATTTCAGTGGGGCCCCTTCTGATCCCAATATTTCCGACCATTTCATCCCCGTAGGAGACGGCGTGGAGATAGGCTGCCGCTTCTACACCGTCGATAAGGCTTCGCCCACCATACTCTATTTCCACGGCAACGGCGAGACCGTGGGCGATCACGACGGCCTGGGCCCACTCTACAACAAAATCGGAGCCAACCTGTTCGTGGCTGATTACCGGGGCTACGGCTTGAGCACGGGCGATCCCACCATCTCCGCCATGTATAAGGACGCGCATACCATCTACCAGTCCCTGCCCCATCTGCTGAAACACCTGGGTTATTCAGAGAAGCTGTATCTGATGGGGCGGTCGCTGGGAGGCGCTTCCGTGGTGGAGCTGGCCTATCACCACCAGGAAAGTATCAAGGGGCTGATACTGGAAAGCAGCTTCGCCGAATCCACCAGGCTGATGCAGATGTTCAGTGCTTTTTTCGACGACCTGCCTGTAGAACTATTCGAGCGGTTCTCCAACCTCAATAAGATTTCGACCATAAAGATACCGACCCTCATAATTCACGGCGAGCTGGACTCCCTGGTTCCCGTCGACCACGGAAGGACCTTACACAAAAAGAGCGCGGCCGCCAATAAGCGGCTCCTGATAATCCCCGGCGCCGATCATAACGACATCCTCCACCGGGGTGTGGAAGACTATTTCGGCGCCATTAAAGAGTTCATCAACGACAGCGAAGACGGATAAGGGGGAGGGAAAAATGTCTATACTTTTTGAGCCGATAAACATCGCCGGAATGGAGATACCCAACCGGTTCGTGCGCTCGGCGACGCACGACGGTTTTTCCACCGTTGACGGCCAGATCACCGACGAGTCGGTGGAATTCCTCGCCGACCTGGCAAAAGGGGAAGTGGGCCTCATAATTGTCGGTTTCGCATACGTGACGCCCACCGGCCAGGCCGTTCCCGACCAGAACGCCATCTACGACGACCGGTTCATAGACGGCATGAAACGCGTAACGGAGGCGGTGCACCGCTACGATTCCAAAGTAGTGCTGCAAATAGGCGATTCCGGCTCGCAATCCGCCGTGGGAAGACAAAAGGGCATTCAGACGTTGGCCCCCTCTGGTACGAAGAAGGAATGGGTATCATTCGAGGGCACCAAGGAAATAATCCACACCGAGAAGGGCACACCTGAATATAAGGCTCACACCACCCCCATGGAAGCCCTGGAGATGACCGAAGAACAGATCCAGCAGGTGATCGAGGCTTATGCCCTGGCGGCGCGCAGAGTGCGTGCGGCGGGTTTCGACGGGGTGCAGTTCCACGGAGGCCACGGCTACCTCATCTCCGAGTTCGCATCCCCGGCCGCCAATCGCCGCTCCGATGAATGGGGCGGGCCTCTCGAGAACCGCATGCGCTTCATCCTTTCCTGCTACGAGGCGGTGAGAGATTCCGTGGGCCAGGATTACCCGGTGATGATAAAGATGGGAGCCGAGGATCAGATAAAGGATGGTCTCCCTCTTCCCGAAGGCGTTCAGATGGCGAAGCGACTTGCCCAGGTAGGTATGGACGCAATAGAAGTCTCCGAGGGCGTGGAGCAGGAAGCTGCCCATCACATCAGGACCGGCGTGGATACCCGCGAAAAAGAGGCATATTACCTGGATTCGGCCAGGGAAGTCAGGAAAGAGGTGAAGATACCCCTTTTCCTGGTAGGAGGTTTGCGAAGTTTCGACATTATGGAGCGCGTCGTTGAAGAGGGCGTCGCCGACTGCGTCGCGCTGTGCCGCCCCTTCATACGAGAGCCACACCTTGTGGAACGATTTCGGGAGGGAGATCAGGAGCCGGCTAAATGCGTATCCTGCAACGGCTGCCTTGAAAATTTACAAAAGGGCAGGCTGACCTGCATTTTTAACGATTAAGAAATTCAGGCAAACTCCGATAAAAATAGTAAGAATAATTGTACCCCCCTGCCAATAAACACGATGCTAGGTGGTCCGCTGCTGAGGACCACGAGCAGGATCGGGCTTAATAACCTATCGGAGCTAAGCCATGAAAAATGACTTAAAGCTCGGTGTCATCGGTGTAGGCATTATGGGCAGCGCCATAGCCCGCAAACTTCTTTCGGCGGGATATTCTCCAACAGTCTACGACATAAGACCGGCCCCCATGAAAAAACTGATAAAATTGGGGGTTACTGCGTCTGAAAGCCCCTGTGAGGTAGCCAAGAAAACGGACATCATTTTTATCGCTGTGCCCGATTCGCCCGACGTTGAAGAAGTGATGCTGGGAAAGAGCGGCGTTATCGAAGGCGCAAGGGAAGGTCTCACGGTTATAGTTACCTCCAATATTTCACCCCTCGTTATCCAACAGGTAGCTGAGAAAGCCAGGAATAAGGGGGTGAGAATGCTCGACGCAGGGCTCACCGGCGGAGAGAAAGGGGCCAGGGAAGGCACGCTGGCCATTTTTGTGGGCGGAAAAGAAACTCTTTTCAAGGAATGCCTCCCCATACTGAAGATACTGGGGGACAAGCTCTTCTACATAGGGCCTACCGGCTGCGGCCTTACGCTTAAGATGGTGAACAACCTGATGGCGTATATCAACCTGCAAGCTCTCTGTGAAGGGCTGATATTGGGTATGAAATCGGGCCTTGAACCTGAGAAGATGATAGAAGCGCTCAACGCCGGAAGCTTCAACTCCAACGTCATGAACGGATTTTCGGAACGCATACTCCAACGACGCTTCAAACCCCCCTCGGCAAAGCTCAGCAACGCTCACAAGACGCTGCGCATCATTCTGGACATGGCTTCTCAGGCAGACCTGCCTCTCCCCGCCGGCAGCACCGTGTATCAATTGATGACGTCAATGAAGGCTACGGGCAAAGGCAACCTGGACATGTCGGCCCTCATAACCGTCCTTGAGGATATGGCTGATTTCGAAGCCAGTGTCCTGGCCGAAGAATAGCGCTACCCCCTGACCATCTTTAAAACCGGTCCCCGGCAAAGTTCTGTATCAATCTATTCGCTATAAGAGCCGATAGGGATACGCCCGTTTGGTCCACTCACTCGATGGATATTCTGCCTGGAGCTTTTCGTAAGTTTCCTTTAACGGTGAGGGGTCACCAGTGCTTTTGTACTTACTGACACCGCACAGGTAGATACCCTCGGCCGCTGAGTCACTCTCGTGATAATCGGTTAAAAGCCCCTCAAAACTTGTGAGCGCTTCTCCGAATTGCTCCCTCTCGAAATGAGTCTTTCCGATGCCCAGCAGCAACGAGGGAACAAACTCTTCAGGGGCGAGGAAACCGACAGTCCTGTGATGTTCCTTGCCCTCAGAATCGAGCGTTATCAGGGTCGGGGTCCATTTAATGTTAAAATCGGTGGAAATGGGTTGAGCATCAAATAGCACACGTAATGGAACCGCATACTTTTCAACGGTTTGGATAACTTTGGTGTCTGGATACGTAACTGCATCCATCTGTTGACAGCCGATTCAACCCTGGTTGAAGAAATCGAGCAATACCTGTTTTTCCTCGCTCCTTGCCTTAGTCAAGGCCCTATACAAATCCGTTTCCCATTCGATCTTGTTCCCCATGGCAATTTCCCCCTTTTGAATCTGGATTACCATCTTGGATAATCACATTTCCCTTTAAGAAAAACCCAGCTTACTCAACCTAACCGGCCTCTTTTTTCCCCTGATACAGCTCGCTCCCCGCCCCGGGGTAGACGACTCGTTCCTCCTGCGGCGTCTGCTTTTCCACCTGCAGCCACTTGTCAAACAGCGGCTCACTGCCTTCTCTGGATACATCCGAAGGGTCTGAATCGACCATGGCCGGCTCCTTGCGAATATCAACGCCCTCCACGTTGTGGCTGAATTCGATGGGGATGCCGTTGGGATCGTGGGCGTAGATGGAGTGGATGAAGCCGTGGTCTATGACGTCAGACACCGAAAACCCCGCGGCGGTAAGTTTATCCTTCAACTCCCAGAGGCCGTCTTCAGTTTCCACGCCGAAGGAGACGTGGTCGAAGATGAAGGGGCCTTCAACCGGCCGGCCGTGCTCCTTTTTAGCGACCGGCTCCACATCCGTCCACTCGAAGAAAGCTATGAGATCGTTTTCTGAGATTTCGAAAAAATAGTGCCTGTATCCGGGCCGCCCCACTCCGGCAACCAATCTCATGCCCAGCAGGTCTCTCCAGAAGCGGATTGTCTCGTCCATATTTCCCGTTGCCATCGCTAAATGGTTAACTCCGTTGAATTTTATCATCGGTCGCTCTCCTTTTGGAATTTCCTTAATTGATAAGGGCTCTTTCGTTAAACTAATGGTTATTACCGATAACGGATAAGTCAATATACCCTAAAACAATAGAGTTATACCCTGAAAGGGCCATAAATTTTTATTTTTTTGGTAGAAATTGAGTACCCCCGCCGCAAGTGACGGGGTTCGGGATCCCGCCATGGCGGGACATGCGTGACCAAGTAGACACCGGTGGATGGTTTTGTAGAGGCGTATTGCATACGCCCCAGCAGGGCGGGTTTGAAACCCGCCCCTACGTTGATACTTGGTGGTGGGGTGTTCGTAGGGGCAGGCCCCTGTGCCTGCCCACGTAATAAAAACGCCCATAATGGGTAACCACGGGGGG
>JAUXIQ010000127.1 GCA_030620925.1 Nitrospinota bacterium | reverse complement strand
CAAGATCGCCACCATGAAGCACGCCCTGGCGGCCCAAAGTCAGGGGGCGGATGCAGTAATCATAGTGGGCGTGGAGGGGGTGGGCCAGAAGAACAAGTTCCAGAACACCACCCTCATCAATATGGTCATGGCCAACCGCCTGCTTGACATCCCCTTCATCGCCGCCGGCGGCATCGGAGACGCCCGGGGTTTCCTGGCCGCCCTGGCCATGGGTGCGGAGGGAGTCTATCTGGGTACCGCCACCATGGCCCTGGAGGAATGTCCCTGGTCTGAGAGGGGTAAGCATCTGCTGGTGGAGGCCGACCCCTTCGATCCGGAGACAATAGAGCGTGTATTCCAGCCGCCGACACCTGAGCGAGACGATTCAATCAGAAGGGGAGAGAGAATCAAAGCCGGTCAGTCGGGAGGCAACGCCTGGCTGGGTTCCATGGCAGTGGGTATGATAGACAGGATAAAGACGTCGAAAGAGCTGATCGATGAAATAGTTACCGGAGCAGAGGAGATATTGAGGGGTGATAACGCCTTCGGACGCTCGCTGAGCACCCTTTGAGCGGTGCTTTAATAGTCGCCTGTCGGTTACCATATATGAAATATTTTAAAGGGAGGGGAGTTGTATGTCTAAAGACGTCGAAGGGCTGCAGGGTGAGCTGGAGCGCACCGCCCGGGGCTCGGGCATAGAGTATTTTGGAGCCGCCGATGTTACCTCCGCCCACGATCACATGGCCCGACTGGGCGGGGAGTTTTTGAGGACCTTCCCGCGCGCCGTCTCGCTCGGCTCACGCCTGTCCGATGCGATTGTGGACCAGATAAGTGATCACGGTAATGAAAGGCTGGTCAGGAGCTACCAGTGGCACATCTACGAGATTACCAACCGCTTTTTGGACAGCGTAGCCCTTCAAATGACAAAGATGCTGCAAGCGGCTGGATATCAAGCCCATCCCATTCATGCTTCTCAGTCCATGGATGCGGACGGTCTGAGCGGAATGATTTCCAACAAGATTGCCGCTCATTTATCGGGGTTGGGATGGATAGGCAAGAGCGTTCTTCTGGTAACCCCGGAGGCCGGCCCCCGCGCAAGATGGGCCACGGTGCTGACCGATGCGCCTCTCGAGCCGGGCAAGCCGATGGAACGGCGATGTGGTGATTGCACTGAGTGCGTTGAAATATGCCCCGTCTCGGCCTTCACCGGCGTGGATTTCGATCCTCTCGAACCGAGGGAAAAACGGTTCGATGCACATGTTTGCTCCGATTATAACAAGCATCGCCATAACACTGTCATGAGCAAGCTCGCCGCCGGGTCCAATTGCGGCCTGTGCGTCTATATCTGTCCGCACGGGCGTAGTGAGGAATAAAACCCGCTCCTCCGTCGCTGGAAGCCTCACCTTTCCGATGCAAGGTCTGAAACCGTTTGAACATGTCGATGGAGCAAGAGGTTGATCTTTTTTCTTTAAGCGATAGACTAAATGAGAGAGGATTGCTCTTGTTTTAAATGGTCAGGTTCTTATGGCCGATTCGAGTATTCAGGCGATCGGTGAAAGGTGGGTGTAATGATCAGGGAAGAACTTATTGGAGTGCTCCGGAGCTTGCTTCTGGCTGAGCTGAGCTCCGTTGAATTATACGCCGCTCACGCGGATGTTATTGAGGAGGAGGCGATCGCGCGGGGTGTGAAAGCGATTCTAGAGGTGGAAAAGGAGCATGCTGAAAAATTTATGCTGCGCATCAAAGCTTTAGGCGGCGATCTCCCCAGGGAGGCCGCCAGGGCCGTTACGGTGGGCCGGGCCGCGGGGATTTCATCCGGAGGGGATGTAGTCGCGATGTTGAAGGCGGAGCTGGCGGAGGAGGAGCAAGCGGTAAGGGAATACAGCCGGTTGGTGGGGGAGATGAAGTATGATGAGGATACTCTGCTGCTCTTCGCGTCGCAGTTGATAGACGAGATTAAGCATAGGGGATGGCTTAAGAAAAAGCTGTCAGAATTGCAGAAGGAGAGAGAAGTAGCTGTAAAGGTGGAGTATATAAGTAAATCCACATCATAGGGGGTTATGCCCGGAACACAATTTGAGATCAGCCGTACGAAAGGGAGGAGGAATTTATGACCGACAAGGTAACGATTTACGGGATGGACACCTGACACTTTACTTATGCAGCCCGTAAGGATTACGGGGAAAAGGGGGCTCATGTGGAGTACCTGGACGTCAGCAATGACGGTGAGGCGATGAAAAAGATGCTTGAGCTCTCCGGGGGCAAGCGTGATGTCCCTGTAATAGTTGATGGGGATGAGGTGTTGATCGGCTACGGCGGCAGTTGAGTGATTTGATGGTCGACCGTGTGTCGAACAGAGGTTAACCGTATTTTTATACTTCCCGAGTAGGCATCCCTATTCGTGTTCCCGGTGTTGATGTTGAGTCAGGTTAAGTGATATGTTCATCAAAAAGCGTAGTGAACCGGAATTGGGGCGATAAGGCGCCTCTTTGGCGCGGGAGGGATAGGAAATGGAAGAGCAGAGTTACCGAGGGTATGATGCTCTGCGAATGGCCCTGGAGATGGAGCGAAAGGGGAGTGGTTTTTATCGGTCTCTGGCGGAAAAGGTATCCCACAGGTCACTAAAGGATATTTTCAAACAGTTGGCGTTTGAGGAGGAGTATCATATAAAAGTGGTGGAGGAGAAGCTGCTCCCTCTGTGTGAGTCTGATGAGGCCTATTGGGCGGATGAAGAGCTCATGGCAGCGCATTTACAGCGCCTGATGGCAGGGGGCGCCTTCCCTGACCAGCAGAGGGTTGCGGGAAGGTTGGAGGAATCGGGTAGTGAGATAGAGGCCATTCATCTCGCTATCCAGTCCGAGAAAGACTCTCTGGAGCTGTATAAGATAGCCGGGGAAGCTACCGGAAACGAGGAAGGCAAGAGGGCGTTTGCCCTGTTGGTGGAAGAAGAGGAGAAGCACCTGCAGCTTCTTCACCACTGGCGGAAGGAGCTTGCCGAGCACGGAGGCAGTTGAGCGATTACTGAGAATTGCCCTTTTCCTGGTTAGTATCCCTTGTTGTTTCTTGTTTCCGGGCGATGAGTTTTTCTAAAAACTCCATAACGGAAGGTGTAGACCAGTCTCTAGGCCCGATTGCGATAAAGGATATGCGGCCTTCCTTATCCAGAATGAAGCTCTCGGGAACGCCCGTGGTGGCGTAGAGCCTTTTAATCTTACCTTCGTTGTCCAGCAGGGCGGGGAAGGTGAGCTTATATATTTCCATGAAGGGTTCAACCACCTGCTTTCCGAGGACGTCTATGCTCACGGCCAGAATTTCGAAATCCTTTCCTTTAAGTCGTTGGTAGGCTTTTTCCATTGAGGGCATTTCGTCCACGCAGGTGGGGCACCAGGTGGCCCAGACATTTATAAAAACCACTTTTCCCCGATAAGACGAGAGTGTTACTAGGTTGCCGTTAAGGTCCGGGTAGGTGAAATCCGGCGCCATGTCTCCTATTTTTAGGGGAGTAACCTTTTCCCGCACCTCTCTTTCGCCGAAGACCATGAAAAGGACTACTATGGCAGCCAACACCAGTATTGGGAAAACTATCAGGTACCCGATGGCCTTCTTTTCCTTTTCGATTCCGGCTTCTTCTCCCTGGTCGGCTTCCGGGGGTTCTATTGCATTCTTATCGGTCATCGATGTCCTCTTTCCGTGGGCTGCCCGCAGCCGGGACAGAATTTGTAGTCGCTCTCAATTTGTGCCCCACAGTTGATACAAAAATTCAGGTCTTTCATCGAAGCGGCCTGTTTCGCCTCACGGCGGGCGGTATCCTCTTCTTTCTTTTCGGGTTCTTTTCTCATAATCATGACGATGGCCACAAGAGCCGCTGCGACGATTAGAATAATGCCCACGAGGACTTTGCTGCTTAAGCCGGTTATAATTTTGGGTGTTCCTCTTTTACCCTGCTCAACGGAGCCTTCCCCCTCTCGCGCTGTTATCGGTATTTTTTTGACTATCGACGGGTGGGGATCGTCTTTTTTGTAAGAGACCATGAAATTCGCGCTGCTCTCTGCCTTCAGGTTTTCTAAAAAATACTTGAAATAGGTCAGTCCGCGGGGGTCCGTGAAGCTCTCAGCGGGTTCTGGGGTGAGGGAGAAGTTCTCAGCTTTGAGAGGTCTCTGAATATCCACCGCCATGCTCACCACGGGGTATGTGTTTTCTATCTTCTGCTCGAAGGACTTGAGCTCCCCGCCTGAAAAGGGGTTGTAATAATATTCGAAGAAAAAAGAAGGCAGGCTGATATTGACGGATAACACTGTGCGGCCGTTTTTCTGTTTAATCTTGTATTCCTGCAACAACATCTTGCCTTCCGGTGTATCGATGCCCGCGCCCACTAACGCTGCTTATGATGGGATATAGAAATCGGCCCAGGTCGGAAAAGAGGGCACATTCTCAAATACTCCATGGTAGATGACCAGCACCCGGGGGTCGTCATACTCCGGCCATATAGATACTTTAAGCCACTTGATCCGTATACCCGTTTCCTGTCCTGCGGCGGCGGGGGGCGAAGGAAGGGCAAGAGCGCCGAGGGCCAGAAGGATCAGGGCCGCGAAGCTTATGGTTCGCCTAATTTTACTTCTTATGAATATTTTCATTTTACTTTTCATCCTTCAAGGTATTTCATTCAAAATCGCAGGGCAGTTATATTGGTTATCCTTTGCATCGAGGCTCCGCTTGAAGGCGTTTAATGAGTTTTAACGCATTTCCGTCGTCCCATTTGCGGGGCCCAATGGCTTTGGCTACGAGGGAGCCTCCGCAATCTATCAGAAAAGTTGTCGGTAGAGAAATGACGCCGTACTTTCGGGTGACTTTCCGGTCAGGGTCAAGCAGGGCGGGAAAGGTGAAGCCTTTCTCCTCCATGTACGGCCTGACCGCCTTGCTTCCCGTAACATCTATGGAAATAGCCAGAATGGCTAAATTGGTGTCTTTCAGACGCTGGTTAAGCTTTTCTATGTCGGGCATTTCCTCCCTGCAGGGAGGACACCAGGTGGCCCAGAAATTGAGGAATACTACGCTCCCTCTATAATCACTGAGGTTTATCTTTTCAAGTCCTTCTCTCTCGTCAGCGCTCTCCATTGTGCCCCATCTCTGCTGGGCCCATTTCAATATTTTTTCCCATGAACCGGTGACTTTGGTATTACCGGTTTCGTCTGTTTCCGTATTTACCTCCTCTTTATTTACCTGAGACTTATTTTCACCATTTTCTGATATTGTGTGGGTAACTTTAACCGCAGGGAGTTCAAAATCCGGGGCTTTCGTATCTCCTTCGATGCTCAAAAGCTGTAAAGCCGCCATGTAGTCCTCTTCGGCTGCTAGACGGTCGCTTAAGCCCAGCAAAAACAGAGCGGTCACGATTATAGCCATCCATTTGCATTGTTTTCCTGACATTCTCAAGCTCCCGGAGGCAGGAGGGTTCACGGAGCTTAAACCCTAATATTGGAAGCTCCACGGTGGAGCCGGTTGGTGCTGGTAGAATAATATGGAATAATACTGGCTCATCCCTTACCAGATAAGTCCTTTGGAATTATACTTCAAACCTCTACGACTGTCCACGGTTTAATAGGTTGATGCAGCCTCCTTTGTGGCTTGCGCGGTAAGGGGTAATCTCCTATTTAGCGGTGGTTTATTGTTGCGTGTCAAACCGGCTGAATCTGTGATATAAAAAGATACTTGTAATTCAGCGAATATGTCTTCTTTCCAGGGCCTCCGGATATGAGTTTAGAATACACCGAGTACGTAAAACTGAATCCTCGCTACAAGTGGCACCTCACCTTCTCGCTGTTCATCTGCTCCATGATGACCGAGTTAAACTATCTGATGGTTCCCATCGGTCTTCCCAAAGTAATGTCCTCCATGGGTGCCACGGTGGATTCCATCCAGTGGGTCCAGGTGGGCTATCTCCTCTCTTCCACGGTGATTATGGGCAGCATGGGCTGGTTTTCGGAGGTAATCGGGTACAAAAAGCTGTATCAGGGCTGCGTGGGGTTGTTCACTTTAAGCTCGGGGTTATGTGCAATTGCATGGAACGTGGAGTCACTGATATTTTTTCGAGTCTTGCAGGGGTTGGGCGGAGGGGCTATCTGGCCCTTGGGCGTAGCTATTCTGGTGGAAACCTTCCCGCACGATGAGAGGGGGACGGGACTGGGCGTTTTCAGCGTGGGCGCCACGCTCATCCCTTACGCCCTCGGGCCAAGCATCGGCGGGTACCTGCTTGAGCACCT
>JAUXIQ010000290.1 GCA_030620925.1 Nitrospinota bacterium | reverse complement strand
GGTCAAGGAGCATGTCCCACTTGAGGTTGTCTATCCAGTTGATATTGTAGGGATGGTCCATGAAGGGGTCGCCGCCGATGGCCCCCACGTTTCCGGTGATGGCCCGAAGGATACACTTTCCCAGCACGGCGGATTTCACCGCACCTTTCGTGCCGCGGCCGAGCTGGCAGGTTGCCACGCCCCAGGTGAGGTGGGCGGGTTTACTGGTGGCGTAAAGACGGGCCACCTCCACGATGGTCTCCGCGGGCACCCAGGTCACCTCCGAAGTGCGCTGAGGCGTCCATTTTAAGGCCACTTCCTTCAGTTGATCGAACCCCAAACACCATTTATCGACGAACTCGTTGTCGTAGAGGCCCTCCCCGATGATGACGTTCATCATACCCAGCGCCAGCGCGCCGTCGGTGCCGGGGCGCAACTGGACCCATATATCCGCTTCGTCAACCGTCTTGGTCCGCCGGGGGTCCACCACAACCAGTTTGGCCCCCTGATCCCTGGCCCGCATGATGGCCCTGAAACCGAGATGGCCCGATTCGGCCGTGTTGGCGCCCCAGTTGATGATGCATTTGGTCATTCCGGCTTTGGCGCCGCCTCCGAAAGAGCGAGTGGTATACCCGTATACCGCACACATGGCCAGGAACTCGGCCTCGCCGCAGTTCTTGCCCTGGTGGTAAATGTTCGGGGTGCCCCACATATTGGCGAAGCGCCAGGAGGCCCAGTCGGCCACGCCGTGCTGTGTCCCGCCGATTATCATGAGCGCTTCAGGGCCGTATTCCCTCTTTATGCGTCCCAGCTTCTCGGCTATCTCGTCCAGGGCCCGCTCCCAGCTTATGCGTTCCCACTTCAACTCCCCGCGAGCGCCCGCCCGTTTCATGGGGTAGTTCAAACGGTTGGGGCTGTCGTGGAAATCGATGGCAGCGCTGGCTTTCACGCACAGTTGCCCCCGGCCGCCCATGGCGTTATCGGAGTCCCCCTCGATTTTGACTATCTCTTTCCCCTCTTTTACGTGAACCTTTACCCCGCACTGCCACCAGCACTGATAGCATGCGGCCCTTTTTATCTCTATGCCGTTTCCCTGCGCCATCTCGATTTCCTCCTCCGATTAACATTTTGATCATTCAGCGACCCCGATCATAAGAGTAGTCTTCTTACACCTTTCCAATACCGCGGGATGCTGGATTTACCCTGTTATTCCCAACCGCATCATTATTATATTGACCGGCAACGAATAATCCATTATGAAATTACAAGATATTAAAAAACAAAGCCGAAAAGGGCGCATTACCGCGGCACGAAGACTCTCGCCTGACCGTGCAAATCCGGCCTGCTGTAGGACACGGCTCTTGCCATCACTGGTAGGGGAAAATTAACTGTTAGCGAAATCTCTTGTTCAGGGCAACCACAAGGGTTGCCCCTACATTTTCATTTTGCAGGTGCAGTCCAACCTGCCACGGAATGCTGCTCCTATAGCAGTTTAATTACGTAGGAGCGCCTTCCAGGCGCGATCGTAGGGGCGTACTGCGATACGCCCCGATAGGGCGGTTTTGATCCCGCCACACGCGGGACCGCCCCTATTTCGTGTATTGTCATTCTGTGCGTAGTCCCGACTGCCGCGGGGCGTTGCGTTGGGGAGGATTTAAGGTGGGGGTGAAAATAATATGAGGCATCATGCAAATTAAATAAGGAAAGAAGAGCATGGAAAACCCTAAACTGAGACCCGGCATAGAGGTCTTTCCTGCCGAGGTAAGCGGCCAGAAGGTCCTGTGCATGAGGGATACTTTCAATTACACCGACAAGGTGGTCTTCATGCCCATGGAAACCTTGTACATTATAAGATTATTCGACGGCCAACACTCGCTTAGGGATATTCAGGCGGAGTTCATGCGGCAGGCCGGGGAGCTCATACACAGCGAAAACATAGAAGAGCTGATTAAACAACTGGATGACAACCTGTTCCTGGAGAGCGAGCTTTTTGAGGCCCATAAAGAGGAGCTGTTGAACGAGTTCAGAGCCTCCACTGTGCGGGAAGCGGCGCTGGCGGGAAAGAGTTATCCTGCAGAGCCGGAGCAGCTCCAAGAAGTGCTTGCCGGTTACTTCAACCATCAAGAAGGGCCGGGCGACGTAGCAACTTCCATCCCCGGAGAAACAATTAAAGGGGCAGTCGTCCCCCATATCGATTACCCCCGCGGTGGCCACACCTACGCCTGGGTCTACAAAGAAATAATGGCGCGCCCCCGCGCCGAGGTGTACGTAATACTGGGCACGGCGCACGTGGCTACCGGCGGCCCCTACGTCTTGACCGCCAAGGATTTCGAGACTCCCCTGGGAACGCTTGAAACCGACAAAGAGCTCGTCCAGGTGCTCTCGGATAAGTGCGGCACTGGAATTTTCGATGATGAGCTGACCCATCGGGGCGAACATTCTGTGGAGCTGCAGGCGGTATTCATAAAATTCGCCTGCCGGGATGCTGATAACGTTGCCATTCTGCCCGTTTTGTGCGGCTCTTTCCACCAGTATGTAGACGAAGGCGTCGAGCCCGAACAGGACCCGACAGTGAAACAGTTCATCGACGCCTTGCGAGACTATATAACCGGCTCGGGGAAAAAGGTCTGTGTCATCGCCAGCGCAGATTTGAGTCACATGGGTCCCAGGTTCGGGGACCAGGAACCGATCGACTCCGCCAGCCTGAGCATAATAGCCAACGAAGACACCGAGCTGCTCCAACTGGTTGAAGCGGGTGACGAAGTCGGCCTTTTCCGCCACATAGCGCGCGATAAAGACAGGCGCCGCGTCTGCGGCTTTCCATCCATCTATACGATGTTGAAAGTTATCGAACCCGGTCGGGGAAAACTCCTCAAATATTCTCAGTGGCCCGATGAAGACGCCACGGTTAGCTTCGCAGGCATGGTCTTCAGTTGAGGCAAACGCCCTCACCAGCGAGTATGGACACCGCTTGTAAAAATCCCCCCTTTAATGTATTCTCACTCGTTGAGCCGCATATCCATACTGGAGAGCGACGGAGTGCCGGACGGTGAGCAGCAAAAAACCCAGACCGAAAGAAATTAAGCGCATCGCAATCAATACCGGTGGCGGCGACGCCCCCGGACTCAACGCGGTGATACGGGCCGTGGTCCTATGCGGCCTGGAAAAGGGCTGGGAAGTCTACGGAATAACTCACGGCTATCAGGGCTTGATCGATCTCAAAGGTCTGCGCAGGTTTACCGCCGCCGAAGTGGAAGGGCTCACCAACCTGGGCGGCTCGATACTGGGCGCGGCCAGCAGGGGGAACCCTTTCGAGTATCCTTACGATACGAAGAGTGGCCGCCTCAAGACAAAGGACATATCCGACAAAGTTGTGGAAAATTTCCACAAAAAGAAGTTGGACGCACTGGTGGCCATAGGGGGGGATGGAAGCCTTAGCATCGCCCAGAAGTTTTATGAGAAGGGTATACCGGTCGTAGGCGTACCCAAGACCATTGATAACGACCTTTCGGAAACGGTGATAACTTTCGGTTTCGACACCGCGGTGTCCACCGCCACCGAAGCCATCGAGAAGCTTCATTCAACAGCAAAGGCACACGACAGGGTCATGGTGGTGGAGCTCATGGGGAGATACGCCGGCTGGATCGCTCTTAACTCCGGCGTTGCAGCCGCCGCGGACGTTATCCTCATACCGGAGAT
>JAUXIQ010000261.1 GCA_030620925.1 Nitrospinota bacterium | reverse complement strand
GCTTCTACGCGGGGGCGGCGGGGGCAAGATGCCGCGATTAAAAATAATATACGTGAAAACCGCATTCTCACGTAGAGACAATTCATGAATTGTCTCTACAAAAAGGGCTGTGCTAAGAAGGAATGGTGTCAGGCGGGGGGTAGGGAGCGCTTTTTTTCCTGGTGGCGCTCCAGGGCGAGCTCGATGAGCCTTTCCAGCAGTTGTGGGTATCCTATTCCGGTGGCTTCCCACAGGCGGGCGTATACGCTGGTGGAGGTGAAACCGGGGATAGTATTTATTTCGTTTAGATAAATGTTCTTGCTGTCTTTTTCAAGAAACAGGTCTACACGGGCCATCCCGCAGCAGTCTATGGCTTTGAACGCCTCCAGGGCTATTTTCCGTGCTCTGGTCATCAGCGTTTGGTCAATGGGTGCGGGGATGATTATTTCGGAGAGGCCCTCGGTGTATTTGGCCTCGTAATCGTAGAACTCTCTTTTGGGGACAATTTCTCCCGCCAGAGATGCCTGCGGCTCGTCGTTGCCCAGGACGCTGCATTCCACTTCCCGGCACTCGAGACCCTCTTCCACTATGATTTTGCGGTCGTATCCGCAGGCCAGATTGACTGATTGCTTCAGCTCACGGCGCCCCTTAGCTTTGCTTATGCCCACGCTGGAGCCCAGGTTGCAGGGTTTTACGAAAACGGGATAGCCTATTTCCTCCTCGATATTTTCCACTATCTTGATGGCGTCGGCTTCCCAATGTTTTCTCAGGAAAGAGGTGTAATTTACCTGGGGAAGACCTCTGTGGGCGAAGAGCGTTTTCATCTTCTCTTTGTCCATACCCACTGATGATGCCAGGACTCCCGCGCCCACGTATGGGATACCGGCAAGCTCCAGGAGACCCTGAACAGTCCCGTCTTCTCCGTAGGGGCCGTGGAGCACCGGGAATGCCACGTCTAGCGTGTTGGAAGGGTTCGCCTTTCCCGACCCCTTTTCAAGGGGCAGCAGGTATAATTCTTTCTCTTCAGCCGGTTTTGTGGTTGTCTTCGGGTCGTCTTCCGGAGCAGCTAGCAGCCTCTTCATGGCGTCGCCTGAGGTGAGCCAACCCCCGCTCTTAGTGATGCCGATGGGTATAACGTTATATTTGGCCGGATTTAATGCTTCTATGACGGAAGCAGCGGATGCCAGAGAGACCTCGTGTTCCCCCGATTGTCCCCCGAAGATGACGGCTACGTTCAGTTTTTCAGACATGCCTTACCTGATTTTACTGTTGGAATATTAAACTAAGAGCTTTATACAACGCGCTCCTCCCCTAAGCAGGGTGGGGCGGTCTATCGCAGAGAGGTTCCCCAAACCCCATCAGAGCGTAAAGAACCGCTTTGACGGAGACCTCTCGAGTTTCCGCTGAAGCTCTGTCAGTTTATCTATATTATTCTGGAAGGGGTTCTTGCACATCATGCGGATGTTCAGGAGGCTCCCCAATCGGATGTAGCTCCAATCCAGGTCGTACCTGATGTTCAGCCGCTTGGCCATCTTAATGAAATCTCCCCGCAGTTTGGCTCTGGTGTCCGTTGGAGGGTCGACCATGGCTTGCAATATCTCATCCTCGTTGAGGATTCTCTCAACCAGTCCATTCTCTTCAAGTTTATAGAAGAGGCCCTTGTTTTCCCTGATGTCGTGGTACTGCAGGTCCAACATGAGGATGCGATGGCTGTTCCAGGGGATGTCCTTTTTGGTGCGGAAGTTTTCGATCAACTGTTTCTTGATGACCCAGTCTATTTCCCTGTGGAGCTCCATAGGCTCCTGATCAAGATGGTGGAGGACGTATTCCCATTTGTCGAGGATGTCATTAATGACGGGGTTGGGCCGCTGCATGGCGAAAAATTTGTGGGCCAGCTCCAGATATTCCTTCTGTAATTCCACGGCGGAGACCTTGCGCCCGTCATCCAGTCTCAGCTTTTTCTTGCAGGTGACATCGTGGGAGATGTCCCGCAGGGATTTTACCGGGTTTCTGATGGCGAAATCCTGTTTGATGAACCCTTGTTCGATCATCTGCAGCACTATATCAGTGGTGCCCACCTTCAGATAGGTGGTGTATTCGGACATGTTGGAGTCGCCCACGATGACATGCAGGCGACGGTATTTTTCCTTATCGGCGTGAGGCTCATCGCGGGTATTGATAATGCTGCGGTCGTTGGTGGTAGTGCCGGATATGGTGTGGCAGATGTGTTCCGCTCTCTGGGAGATGAAATAGTCGGTGCCCCATCTGGTCTGCACCACTTTCCCCGCCCCTGCGAATACCTGTCTGGTAACCAGGAAAGGGATGAGCTGTTCTGCCATGTGATAGAAATCCGAGGTGCGCTCCACCAGGTAGTTTTCGTGGCAGCCGTATGAGTTTCCCGAGAAGTCGGTGTTGTTTTTGAAAATAGAAAGATTGCCGGTCATGCCCGTATCTCTGAGCCGTCCCTCGGCGTGATGCAACAGGTCCTGCATCAACCTTTCCCCCGCCTTATCGTATCGGAGGAGGTCCATGAGATTGGTGACTTCGGGCGTGGCATATTCGGGGTGGCATCCGGTATCCAGGTAGATTCGGGCGCCGTTTTCCAGAAAGACGTTGAGGAAACTCTCGGTGGTGATGAGTTTCTCAAAAAGGTATCTCACCACCTTTTCCACGGGAAGGGTTTTTATGCCGTTGGAGGTATAGATTATACCGTATTCGCACTCCAGCCCGTATATTCTCTTTTTCATGGCGTGCCTTTACTCATAGTGCGTAGCTACTCGCTCTTTGGGGATCACGCATCGTTCGAGAGCGTAGAAGTCGTTTCCTGGCTGGTGAACCTTCTGAATTTTCTGCCCGGAAAATTTCTATCCAGCACCCCCACTTCCAGGCCCTGAGACTCGATGGCGTTGTCTTCAGCGGTTTCCAGCCCTTGGACGCTAAGTTTCAGGGTCTCCCGGGCGGAGAGGTTCGGGCGGTAGTTGTTCTTCAGATAGGCTTCGATGCGGTCTGACTGGCCTCCGATTACGGCGAAGTCTCTGTGGTCGCTTATGGCTCCGTCGAATTGTACCCGGTAGATCACGTTGCCTTCTGAAGTCGGTCCCACCTCCAGGACAATTATTTCCACTTCAAGGGGTTTAATGTCGCGCACGAAGATGTTGCCCACGGCTTCGGAAAAGGCGTTGGCCAGAGATTTAACGGTAACGTCTTCGCGGCTGTAGGTATACCCCTTGAGGTCGGCGTAGCGTATGCCGGCTTTGCGCAGGTTTTCAAACTCGCTGAATTTTCCCACTCCGGCGAAGGCTATCTGGTCGTAGATTTCGGAGATTTTGTTGAGGTATGTGCTGGGATTGACGGCGACCATCATTAGTCCGTCCACGTATTCCATGGCTACGATGGACTTGCCCTTGGCGATGCCTTTTCGGGCATACTCCGCCTTATCCTGTACAAGCTGCTCCGGTGCTACGTAAAATGGCATGCTCATCGGTTCATACCCGTCTTGAGTCCAGGATGGTCTGGCAATGTTCCCTGATCTCCGACTCGGGAACATCCAGCACTCCTTTTTCGGTTACGGTTTTGGTTATTGGAAAAATCCCCCTGATCAGGTCGGGTCCTCCTGTGCCTAAATCTTCTTCGGCAGCGTCGAACAAGGCCTCCAGCGCTATTTTGACCGCCTCATTTCCGGATAAGCCTTTCCGGTACAATTTTTTGAGGGAATTTCTGGCGTCTTTGCCGCCGGAGCCGGTGGCGAAGAACTCTTCTTCCTCGTATCTGCCTCCCGTGATGTCATACCTGAAGATTCGTCCGTCGCCTTTCTTTACGTCGAAGCCGGCGAATATGGGGATAACCACCAACCCGTAGAGGGCCGCCGGGAGGTTGGTGTTCACCATCTGGGCAAGCTTGTTGGCCTTCCCTTCTATGGCCAGCGTCTCGCCCTCCAGTTTCTCATAATGCTCGAGTTCGGTCTGAAAGAGCTTGACCATTTCCATGCAGGGCCCGGCCGCCCCGGCTATGGCGATGGCCGAGTATTCGTCGGCTTTGTAGACTTTTTCAATTTTCT
>JAUXIQ010000326.1 GCA_030620925.1 Nitrospinota bacterium | reverse complement strand
TGTCACGGAGTAGCCAGCCAGGGCTGGCTACTCCGGAGCGCCTGATTGAACCTTATTGTAATAAGGTTCAATCAAGTACTTTTAAAACTTTTCCGTTTGATATGCCTTTATTTCGTATATATGAGTTATTTAAAGACACGTTTAAGTTTTACCAGTCACAAAAGTCTTGGGAAGGGGGTACGGGGGAACCCTTTCTCCAGAAAGGTTTCCCCCGGGGTGTCCCTGAAGGAACCTTTTTCAAAGGTTCCTTCAATTTCCCCAGTCCGTCTGCGATTTAAAACCATCCCAGTAGTTTTTCAACAGGGCGTCGCCGCGGGGTGTGCCCCAGTAGGAATCGATTTCTTTTTTTATGATGGTGGTCCTTTCCAGGGGAAGTGCCATCGCACATTCTTCCCGGTAAACGTTCAGAATCGATAAATCGCCGCTATTCACCGCTTCGGCGGCCAGTTCGCCTGCAAGCTTCCCGCTAATGACCGCGGGGGAGATTCCCGCACCGGTCAGGGGGTTTGTGGTTCCCGCCGCATCTCCCGCCAGCAGCAGGTTTCCGGCCTGGGCTTTTTCATTCAACCCCGCAGCGGGTATCAGGCCGCAGGTTTTGTATACCGGGTGTTCTGATGATATGATGTCCTTTTTTATAAGGCAGCGTTTAAAATCCCTGTAGAGAGCCTGGAGGTTTTTACTCTGCCTGCGGTCCAGGGCGAGCCCCACGTTGGCCAGTGCGCCTCTGGGAAACACCCAGGCGTATCCCCCTTCGTATCGGTGATGGTAATAGATTAACGCATGGTCAAGACTCCGTGTAAGCGGGAGGCGTTCCTGGAGACCGACGGCCAGTGAGCCGTTTCCCGCACCCACGGCATGCGCCGCCAGGGAACGGGGTCCGTCGGCCCCTATGATGACCCTTCCCCGGCAACTGATCTCTTCGCCGCGGAGAGTTACACGCACTCTATCGTTCAATATCCCGGTAACCTGTGCAGAGGTGATGATTTCCGCTCCCGCATCCACTGCCGCCTGAGCCAGGGCCCTGTCGAACCGGTCCCGCTCTATCATCAGGCCCGGCGATGACGCCCTCAATACTTCCCCTGAGGGGAGGGATACCTCCAGTCCTTGAGCGGCTTGCGCAACGAAACCGTCCACCTGCGGGATGTCTTTCAGGATCAGCGCCGGGACGTATTCGCCGCAGCGCACGGGGCTCCCCACGGCGCTCTTCTTTTCCAGGACGAGTACGTCCAACCCCCGTCGGGCGGCTGCCAGCGCCGCCGAGGCGCCTGCCGGTCCACAGCCTATAACTATCAGGTCGCGCGTTGCACCCATGGCGATTCGGCCCTCGAGCCCCCTTTAAGTTGAAGGAGTTTGGCTATCAGCTCCGTCTTGAGCCGGGTCTGGTTTTCGAAAGTCCCTCGTTTGGCTTCCCGCTCAAGGCCCAGGTCGTAGCAGGTGGAGCTGTCTATATCCACCAGTACGCCGGGCAGGTCGATGGACCTGAAGTCCTCCTCGTGTTTGATGAAGAACGCCTCGCAGCAGCTCCCCAGGTAGGGGCCGGCCTTTCTGTTTTCGAGTTTTCTCAGGGTAGCCATCAGGTCTTCGAAGTTAACGATGGAGACCGGCTCCACCCCGTGACGTTGGGCCGTTGCGTACAGCTCGCCCACCCCGCATCCCCCGCACAAGCTGCAGGTTTTTTCGTTCCTGAACTCACAGTCCGTCGGTTTTGAGCAGTATGGTATAAGCAGGGTATTAATTCGCGCTATTTCGTCGAGTTTCGTATTGATGGTGAAAACGGCGTCCGCCTCGTGATGGAGGAGGCCCATTCCCATATAGTCGGCTTTGATCAGGGCCTGGTCGATGGCTGCGGCGAACTGGTCGGGTGGGACGCCGGGCACCTGGCAATCGGTGGTATTGAAAAATTCCCTGATGCGTTCCGCGATCGTATCCCTGGGGGTCCCTTTGAGGTAGACCTCGAGATCGTAGATGGTGCGGGCGGGGAAAGCGAAGAAATCCCCGGTAATGAGGACGCTGTTGAGCCGTTCCTTCTCCGGGTCGTAAGAGACGGCGGTGCGAACGAGCCCGCCGGGGGTATTCCGAGCGGAACGGAGCGTCAGTTGCCCTCCGGAGGGAGCGGCCTGCGCGTAAACCCAGTCCTCCGAGGTGTAGTAGTCCAGGTGTTCTCTGAAAAGTTCTTCTTCCAGGGGATGAAGACCTCCGGTCTCCAACTCCACCCCGAAAGTTTTGCTGAAACCCCGTGCGATAGCCGCTTTAACGTCGTCCAGTGACGGGAGCCGGCCCAGCTCGTTCTTGAGGCAGGTCACCCGATCCCGGGCGGAGCTTATCTCTTTGGCCTTGAGCTTCTCGGTGGGCACCCGCAAGGCGTAGAGCATGGACTCCACGTCGAAATCCATGAGCAGTGTGCCCTGGAAGAGGAAGGCGTCAGCCTCCTCCACGCCTCCCGTACCCGATATCTTCCTTCCACCCACCTCGATGTCGTTCTTGAAGCGGTATTGCGCATGGATACCGAGCTCGGCCAGCGCCGCGATGAGGGCCCCGCATATCTTTTCGAAAAATGGGAAGAGGACGCGGCCCAGGCCGAAATCTTCCTTGGAGGCTATGAGCTCCCAACCCAGCTGCGACCGGTCGAAGTAGATAGTGCCGCCGCCGGTGAGGCGGCGGTTTATATCTATTCCCCGGTCGCGGCAGTAATTTTCCCTGACCTCCTGCTCAACATCCTGGTGGTAACCCACCAGCACCGCGGGGGGAGAGAACTGCAGGAACCGCAGCGTGTTGGGCACGGCCCCCCCGCTTCTGGCTTTGAGCAGGGCGTCGTCCAGGGCCATGTTTTCTGCGGCGCTGCGGGCGCCGGTATCCAACAAGCGCCAGGCGGTCATGGTTTAATCTTCTTCCTTCTTGATATACAACCGCCAAGTGCCCTCTTCTTCCACCGTTTCCATTGGGTAGTTTTTCTTATCGCAAAAGTTGGGGATGGTCACCAGGGCGGCCGGTTCGTAGTCCACCAGCACTTCGATTACATCACCGTTATTTACCGTTTTCAGCGCATCCCTGGTATCGATGATGGTGTAGGGGCAAATCCTGCCCTTGATGTCCACCGTCTTTGCGATCCGTGCTTCTCTTAGAGACATGGTTGGCGACCCTCCCCCGCTTTTCGGTTAAGCGAAATTATAGACCTTGTTATCCACGATGAGGTCCACCAGTTCGTCGTAGCCTATCCTCTTCACCGAGGACGGGACAATCTCCTGAAGACCCCTCTTTTCGATGTCCTCTGATATGGCGTAGACCTCTGCTCCCGATAGCTGGGTGGTATCGAGGTAAACGCCGTCCTGGAGGAGCAC
>JAUXIQ010000034.1 GCA_030620925.1 Nitrospinota bacterium | reverse complement strand
GCGTCCCAAACGTTGTCCACCCCCGCCAGAGAGGCTGTATGCGAGGCCACGGCCCGTTTTCCGGCGTCTGTGCGGCCGCCTTTGAGAATGAGCAGCGGTTTTCGCCTGGCCGCTTCCCGGGCCAGCTTGAAAAACTTCTTCCCACCCCTAACGCCTTCTATATAAGCGGCGATGACTTCGGTTTCGGGGTCTTCCATGAAATATTCCAGGAAGTCGCACTCATTGAGGTCTGATGCGTTGCCGTAGCTTATGACCTTGCTGAACTTCAGCCCCCGGCCGCAGCCCTTGTAGACCAGGTCGGCGCACATGCCCCCGCTCTGGGACATGAAACCCATCGTTCCCATCTCTTTGGGGAGCGACAGGCGGAAGGTCAACCCTTCAGGTGCGTAATAGAGGCCCATGCAGTTGGGGCCGATGACGCGTATGCCCGCCGACCGGGCCCTGGCTACCACGTCCTCCTGCATTTTCCTCTTCTCCGCCAGGCGCGCCTCGGCCATGCGGCCCGTATAGAGATGCAGCACCTTGACTTTCTTTTCTATGCACTGCTCTACCAGCTCCGGCACCAAACTCGCGGGCACGCATGAGATGACGTGATCCACGTCGCCCGGCACGTCGGACAGCGAGGGATACACGGGCTGGCCCAGAACCTCCCGATACCCGGGATTGACCAGGTAGACATCCCCCTTGAAGCCGAATTCCTTGAACTCCCGCTGGAACATATTGGACTGGTTCCTGGGGTTGGGGGAAGCCCCTATGATGGCTATTGAACCCGGATGAAAGATATATTCCAGGGCCGGTTTTCCGGCTCCGGTTTTCCTTCCCGCCTTTTTACGGTTGGCGACAGCCCGATTCTGCATTCTCTCCTCCCGACGGCAACTATTTTCTTTGATTCCATAAAAACAGAGCCCCTGTAGGGCTCCGGAGCCGGCGCTATTAACCGAACACAATATTTGTCTCACATTTGATTGGTTTAATCAACGTCAATTTGAAAAAAGGATTTAGAACCACAGATGAACACGGATGAACACGGATAAACAGGAAATAGGAACCACAGATGAACACAAATGAACACGGAATAGGAACCACGGATGAACATATTTAACCACAGATGAACACAGATGAACACGGATAGACACAAATACTTATAAAATGTTAAGTTAAGTAATGATGCGGTTAATCTCAACCTTAGGCTTGCCGAAATTCAGCAGCAGACAAATACGAAAATCGGATGCCTTCAAATAATTCAGGCATTGGGCGAGAGGACCTCATCCAGCTCTTTGACTGCTTTCAGCTCCACAAGAACAAGTTCTTCAACCAATAAATCCGCAACATAATCGCCAACGACAATGCCGTCGTAAACGACCTGAATGCTATGCTGCTGGGCCGCCTTGAGGCCTTCCTTTTTAAGGTGCATTCTCATAAACCTTCTCCAGGAAGCCTGTGCCCAACCCATTGCTCACAGTGTATGCACAGCCGATTATCTTCTCGGTAATTCGATTTAATTGGGTTTCATCTGTGCTTATCGGTGTTCATCCGTGGTTCCATATTATCGTGTCTTTGTGGTTAAATACTTTCTTTTTGGAGAAGTTCCTTGAGGAAGCGGCCGGTATGCGAGGCCTCCACCTGGGCCAGATGCTCGGGGGTCCCTTCGGCCACGAGGTAGCCCCCCTGTTCGCCTCCTTCCGGCCCCAGGTCGAGGATGTAATCGGCGGTCTTTATTACGTCGAGGTTGTGCTCCACCACCAGGACGGTGTTCCCCCGGTCCACCAGACTGTTCAAGACGGCCAGGAGTTTTTTGACGTCCTCGAAATGGAGACCGGTAGTGGGCTCGTCCAGGATGTAGAGGACGCCTTTGGATTTCTTGCTGCTCAGCTCGGCGGCTATCTTCAGGCGCTGGGCCTCGCCGCCGGAGAGGGTGGTGGCGGGCTGCCCCAGCCTCAGATAGCCCAGACCCACCTCTTGAAACAGGGCCAGCTTTTCCATAAGCTGATTGGGGCCGGTGAAAAATTCCAGCGCCTGGTCCACCGTCAGGTCCAGCACCTGCTTTATGTTGAGGCCCTTGTATTTTATTTCCAGCACCTCCCGCTTGAACCTGCTGCCCTGGCATTCCTCGCAGCGAACGAATATATCGGCCATGAAGTGCATCTCGATTTTCTGGTGCCCGTTGCCGTCGCATTCCGGGCAGCGGCCACCCGTCACGTTGAAAGAAAAATGTCGAGGCTCGTAACCCTGCCTTCGGGCGCCGGGCGTTTCGGAGAAGAGCTTTCGCACCGCGTCGTAGCTCTTGATGTAGGTGATGGGGTTTGAGCGGGGGGTCTTGCCGATGGGCTGCTGGTCCAGGAGCGCTACGTCCCGGAGCCATCCGAAGCCGGTGATAACGTCGAACATGCCCGTCCGCTCCCCTGAAGGATGGTAGATGCGATCGAGCGCTCTGTAGAGCGTATCGTGGATGAGGGTGCTCTTGCCCGCTCCGGAGACTCCAGTGACGCAGGTGAAGGTGTTTAAGGGTATGCGGACGTTGATGCCCTTGAGGTTGTTCTCTTTTGCGCCTTTAATGGACAGATACCGGCCGTTGGTCTCCCTCCTCGTGGTGGGCAGGGGTATGGTTAGCTTGCCTTTGAGGTGTCCGGCGGTGAGTGAATCGCACGTTTTAAGAAAATTTTTAAGGGTGCCGCTGTAGACTACCTGTCCCCCCTGCGCACCGGCGCCGGGCCCCATGTCCACCAGGTGCTGGGCGGTGGAGATCACCTCCCGGTCGTGCTCCACCACCAGGACGGTGTTTCCGGCGTCGCTCAGTTTTTTGAGGATGTCAAGCAGTCGGCGGTTATCCCTGGGGTGCAGCCCGACGGTCGGTTCATCGAGGATGTAGAGGGTTCCTGTGAGTCTGGCTCCCAACTGGTTGGCCAGGTTGACTCGCTGGGCCTCCCCTCCGGAGAGGGTGCGGGTGAGGCGGTCCAGGGTGAGGTAATCCAGGCCCACGTAGTACATGAACTCGAGCCTGGACTCTATTTCCTTCAGTACGTCTCTGGCTATTTCACGCTCCATACGGTACAGCTTGAGAGCGGCGAAAAACTCCCGGGCCTCGGTCACCGTCATACTGGTGACCTGAGCTATGGTGCGGCCGCCGATCTTGACCCACAGTGCCTCCCGCCGCAACCTCGTGCCCTCGCATTCATGGCAGTCTTTGATCGATTTGTACTTCCGGGTGAACACTCGTATGAACATCTTATATTTTTTAGTTCCCAGCCTTTCAAAGAAGGGGAACACGCCTATATGTCCCTTGGCACCATAGAGGACTAACTTCTGTGCGCGCTTGCTGAGCTTGCGGTAGGGTTTATTTAAGTCCACCTTCTTGGCCTCGGCCAGTTTCCTCAATTCCCGCTGAAAATGCGATCTGTATTTGCGCATGTTCCAGGGCTCGATGGCGCCCTGGGCGAGGCTCTTATCTTTGTCGGGGATGATGAGGTCCAGATCGTAATCCAGTATGTTCCCGAACCCGCCGCAGGCCTGACATGCTCCATAGGGGCTGTTGAAGGAAAAGAAGTTGGGGGTGGGCCGCTCGAACTCACTGCCGCAATCGTTGCAGGTGAACTCCTGGTTGAAGCGGAGGTCGGGGCCGTCAACGAAGCGCACCACGGCCGCTCCTTTACTCTCCCGGAAAGCGGTCTCCAATGAATCGGCCAAACGAGTGGCGGCGCTCTCTCGAACCATCAGCCTGTCCACCACCACCAGGAGCCGGCCACCACCATCGAGTGGCGGGTATCGGCCCTGGGACAGATCATAGACCTCCCGCCCTCTGGGCTTTCCCGCCACACGCGGGACTCCAACCTCTTGCCCTTCGGGCTTCAGGACTCCAACCTCCCGCCCTCTGGGCTTCAGGACTCCAACCTCCCCATCGGTCATCACCCGTATAAACCCGCGCGCCGGCAGGTCATCCAGGAACTGTTGTGCGGACGCCCGGTCGGTATAGTAAAAGGGGAAGGTTATGTAGATGCGGGCTTCCTGGTGCTTTTGCAGGAGGGTATCCACTGACTGACTGACGGTGTCTGCCTTAACCTCCTTAAGGCACCGGGGGCATTCTATTTTCCCCACCTTGGAAAAGAGGAGACGCAGGTAGTCGTAAATTTCGGTGGCGGTGCCCACTGTGGAGCGGGAATGTTTGACGGGGTTCTTCTGTTCGAAGGCGATGGCGGGTGAAATGCCTTCTATGTAGTCTACATCCGGTTTGTCCACGCGCTCCAGGAACTGCCTGGCATAGGTGGAGAGGGATTCGATGTATCGTCGGTGGCCTTCCGCATAAATAGTATCGAAGACCAGGGATGATTTCCCCGACCCGCTGAGGCCGGTGAAGACTATAAACTTTCCTCTGGGGAGCTCAAGGTCTATGTTCTTTAAATTATTCTCTCTCGCCCCTTTTATGAGTATCTTCTTGAGCAATTTGCTTCATCCCCGCTTCTCACTTCCAGACTTCTATTCTTCGTACAGGCACACTTGATTCTTACCGGATTGTTTAGCCATATAGAGTGCTTTGTCGGCTCGATCTATGATCAGGGAGGGGGAATCGGCGTGTTGGGGATAGTGTGATACGCCTATGCTCAGGGTCACTCTCTCTTTGGGCTTGACGTCTGCCATCGAAAAATCATGTGTTTCCACCAGGAAGCGCAGCCTTTCGGCAATTATCATACTCTCTTTTTCTCCGGTTTCGGGCAAGATGACGGCGAACTCTTCTCCGCCATATCGGGAGACGATGTCTGATACTCGTGATTCATATTTGATTATGGAGGAAATCCCCTTCAGCAAATGGTCTCCCATCAAATGTCCATATTCATCATTGAACAGCTTGAAATCATCGATATCTATCATGAGTATGCTTAACCCTTCTTTTCCATACCTCTTGCAGCGCTCTATTTCTTCCGCCAGCCTTTCATGAAAATAGCGGTGATTGAACAGGCCGGAGAGCCCGTCAGTCACGGCCTGGAGCTGCGTCCGTTGATGGATAGATGCATTCCTGATGGCGATGGCGGCATGATTGGCCAGTATTTCCAGGAAGTTGAGGTCTCCTTCATCGAAAGGTTCGCCGGACTTCTTTTCGTCTATATTTATAACTCCTGTGCACTTTCTATCTATCATTATGGGCACGCTTACAAAGGAGTAATTTTTGTAGCGCCCCCGGCTCTTCACTTCAAGTTTGTCGAGTTCTTCCCTGTTCTTTACCAGCACCGGTCTGCCGGTGGCCAACACCCTCCCGGAGACGCCTTCTCCGGCCCTCACGCCGGTGCTCTGCTTCACTTCCTCCGATAGGCCGAAGGCGGCCTTGATCTTCAGAGCGTCTCCCTCGAGTATCATGAGAGAACCGCGATCGGCGCCCAGCTCATGGGTGGCGAGGGTTACTATAAGACGGAACAATACGTCCAGGTTTAATACCGAGTTGAGAGCCCGGGCCGTGTCGTTAAGCGTATGCAACTGGTGTATCTTTGTAGAAAACTCCCTGCGAAGCCTGGCGTTCTCTTCTTCCAGCTCTTGCAGAGCCTTCTTCAGTCTTCCCACTCTTCTACCACCGATGACATCATCGCCCATAAAGTTTAACCGTATCTGTATGAAAACTATTAGGAAATATAGTTTTTAGCCGTTCATAACCTATGATATAGTATTATTATCTCTATTGCAATATTTTCCTCCGTTAAACTAAACGCACTTCACCTGGAGAAAAAGGGGCGGGGGAGGGCCCTATGCCGAGCATTCATTTCAGGGAAATGGAAGAAAAAGACCTGAAGCAGGTTCTGAGAATTGAACGCCAGTCGTTCCCCACTCCCTGGAGCTACAGCTTGTTTAAGCATGAGTTGTTGAACTCCTTTGCGGGAACCATGGTTGTGGAGACGGAACCCGAAGAAGGCGAAAGCAAAATTATCGGCTACACCTGCTTCTGGCTGATAGTGGAGGAAACCCACATAACCAACATCGCGGTGGACCCTGAACACCGCCGCAAAGGTATAGGGGAAAGGATGCTGCAAAAGATAACGGAGGATGCCAGGGCGGGGGGGATAAAGACCATTACCCTCGAGGTAAGGGTATCCAACATGGCGGCGCAGCGCATGTACAGTAAACTGGGCTTTCTGCCCGGGGGCATGCGAAAAGGATACTATTCGGATAACAGGGAAGACGCCCTTATTATGACCCTGGAGGTCCTCCATTGAAGTGGACTTCTGCCCTGCTCCTGCTGGCTGCTGCGGCTCTCGGCGTCGGTTGCGCGGATACTTTACAGGAGAGGAGGATCGGAATTCACAGGGACAATTTTGAGAGCAGCTCCCGGGAGGAGAGGGCATACATATTAGAAAAGAGGGTGGTGAGGGGGATGACTGTGGCGCAGGTATACATGGCCCGGGGTGTCCCGGACATAATTGAGAGATTAAAGGGATCACCGAAGGTTGAGGAAAGGTGGATTTACCGCTGCCCGGGGGATGAAAAGCTTGTGGTCGAGTTTCAACGGGGAACGGTGAAGGACGTTCGTGTCCGCGGTCCTTGAAGCTTATTAATTAAAACTATCTGTAAAATCATGAATGATGTTTATCAAAAAATAAATATCTTGGAAGTCTGGGGGCAAGAGAAGGTATTGGCCCTGGTGTCTGAAGTTACCCGCAACAAGAAAAAATTGGAGGTGCTGGCCGAGATACGCACAAAAAACAAGAAGGAGATAGATTCGGCCGCCGAGACTATAGAAGCAACGAAAGACCCTGAGGAACGCGCCCGCCTGGCTTTTGAGCTTCCCCTTGCTTTTCAATCTATAATAATGTTGGATTGTCTCCGAGAGTTTCAAAAGGCCATAAGCGAGATCGAATAGCCGCTATTCGGATGGCCGGCATAAAATTGGAGGACTGCTAACGCCTGCAGAGCTCGGCCACCAGAGGGGGCAGGAGATCATCGGCCCTGGGGCCTCCCGTCTTAAGCTCTACATCCGCCTGCAGAAGGCGCGGGAACACGCTTAACAGTGCTTCCTCGCTGAACCTTCGTGACTCCTCGATGAACATCTGGTTGGTCTTTCCGTGCCTGTTCCTGGTGATCTTGGACACATTTCCGGGGGAAGCCTGGCCGCGCCCATCGAGTTCTTTTATCAACATGAGTTGCTTGAAATAGTAGAACATTCTGTTAAGGAGCCTATGGCCCTCTTCACCTTCGGCCAGAAGCTTGTCCAGCATCTGCAGCGCCGCCGCCGTGTCCCCCTCCCCCAGGTGATGCTGGAAAGTGAAGATATCGCTCTGCCGCCTGTCTCCAACAATCTCTTGAACATCCTTCAGGGTTATCGCAGGGTCTCTTGCAGCGCGGACCGCCAGTTTTTCCAGCTCCGTGTAGATGGTCTGTATGTCTGTGCCCAGATGCAGGCTGAGGTAATCCAGAATGTCTTGATTCAGCCTCATGCCCATGTGGTCGGCGATGCGCCTCACCCAACCCGGCACCTGGTTTTCGTATATTACCTTGCAGTCTATGAAATCGCCCTGACCCTCGATATCCACGGTCCATTTCCGGTACTTATCCGTCCATTTCCTGCGGTCTGTGGCATCGAAGACCATCACCAGCGTGGTGGCGGGATTGGGTGAGGAAAGGTAGCTGCGCAGCGACTCTCGCTCTTTGGCCCCCAGCCTGTCCGTGAAGGCGCAAGCGGAGTCTAAAACAATCAATCTTCTGCTTCCGAAGAAGGGGATAGTGTTCACCGCTTCCAGAAGCTCAGCCGGCCCCACCTCAACTCCATCCAGCCGCTTGTAATTGGTCTCCCCCTGGATTTCATCCCGGAGGGCTTCCTTAATCCGCTCCACTACCCGCCGGGTGAGAAAATACTCCTGGGCGGCTATGATGTAGAGGGGTTTTATGTTATCCGTCTTGAACGACTTCAACCATTCATCGAAATCCACCGCGAGCCTCCTCAAAGGCAGAGGAACAACTTCTTCAGGCAATCTATATCATATTCTGCTCCCTCTTTCAGCACTAAGTTGAGGGAATTTTTCCACAGCGAGTAACCTGCTCCAGGCAACATTCCGAAGTTGGAGTGCAAAAAAATAGGCTTGGAGATTATTAAACTGTAGTTATTTTGATAACAGAATAAACTTGACATGGATTAAACCTTAAAGTAACATTAAAATTCGCACTTAAAAATAAGTTTTCATCAGAGGAGAAAAAAAAGGAGGTCCTGATAGTGAAAAAACAAGGTTGTAAAAAGAGCATTCTTATTTCCATTTTTTCCGGATTCCTGGTTTTATCGTTACTGGCGGGATGTGCCGCTCCTCCGACCCAGCTCATAGCAGAAGCACAGGCTGCCCTGGAAAGGGCTAAAGCCGCGGGGGCTGATGTATATGCTAAAGAACAGTACCAGAAGGCACAGGACGCGCTCAATAAAGCCCTGACCTTCGCCGAGAAACGCAAATACAAGGAAGCCGAGATCGCGGCAAGGGAAGCCATAGCGCTGGCTGAACTTGCAGAGAAGGCTGCCGTAGAGAATAAAAAAGACGCAAAAGCCAGAGCCGCTGCCAAGCGTGAGGCTGACTTCGAACTGGCAGCAGCAGGAGCGGCTATCACCAGCGCCAAAGGGATGATCGCCAACGCCAAAAAGGGGAAAGCCGCTGCCAAGGATATCGCCCAGGCGGAAAACCTGCTGGAAGCCGCTGAAAGTATGGCGTCCAATGCAAAGTCGATGATAGAATCGGAAAGTTACGTCAGCGCTATACATCTGGCGGGTAAAGCGCGGGAGAAAGCCGAGGCGGCTGGTTCTGCAGCCTTCGCCGCATTACAGGCAGCTAAAACTGGAGCAAAAGCGAAAGCAGACGAAGCCAAAAAAGCCGCCAAAGCTAAAGCCGCCGCCAAGCGTGAGGCTGATTTCGAGCTGGCCGCCGCAGAAGCGGCCATCACCTCCGCCAAAGGGATGATCGCCAGCGCCAAAAAGGAGAAAGCCGCTGCCAAGGATATCGGCGAAGCGGAAATGTTGCTGGAAACCGCCGAGAGGATGGCCTCAAATGCCAGGTCGATGATAGAGTCCGAAAGTTACAAAAGCGCTATACATCTGGCGGGTAAGGCACGGGGAAAAGCTGAAGCGGCCGCTTCTGTAGCTTTTGCAGCGTTGCAGAAAGCGAAGAAACCTCCTGTATCAAAGGTATCCAAAAAAGACGCGGAATTTGAAGTATCGGCGGCAGGAGCGGCCATCACCTCCGCTGAAGCGATGGTGGCCAAAGCTTCTCAAATGGAAAGAGCCGGGCAGGCAGAACTTAACGCCGCCAGGACGCAGCTTTCTCAGGCTAGATCAGTTTACCAAAGGGCTAAAAGAGCTCTGCGTAAGGGGAATTACGCTACCGCCAGAGACAGGGGAATCATGGCCAGAGAGTTGGCGGAAAGGGCGGGGAGTTCAGCGTTCAAGGCAATCGCCATGGCGAAAAAGCCCACTAAATAGGATAATGACCACATTTGAAGATGATTTTTAATCCGGTGAAAGGAGATATCGTAGGCGATATCTCCTTTTGCCATTTTATTGGGGAGCGTGAGGCGCGTTGCCGCCCCCGAGAATGTAGATGCCGTTAAAACTCGGCCCTTGTTAAACAGAGTCTTTTGTATATTCAAAAAACGAAATGTCTGGTTTAAACCTCCCTACCAAAATAACTGTCTTGAGGCTGTTCATGGTCCCGCCCATCGTGGTGTTGCTGACCCTTTCCACCCCCGCCGCAGACCTTGCAGCGGCCATCATCTTTGCCCTAGCCTCTTTTTCCGACTGGCTCGACGGATACCTGGCGAGGGCCAAAAAAGAGGTAACGTCGCTGGGTAAACTTCTTGACCCCGTGGCCGACAAACTGCTGGTGGCCGGGTGTCTCATACCGCTGGTTTCCACGGGTAGAGCCGGCGGCTGGATAGTGGCGGTCATCATAGGGCGGGAAATCCTCGTCACCGGCCTGCGGACGGTGGGTGCCGCTCAGGGATTCATTATTCAGGCTGAGGATCTGGGTAAACTCAAAATGGTCTTCCAGGTGGCGGCCATACTGTTGCTGATACTCAATTGGAACGTTTACGGTCTCAGCTTTCAACAGGCGGGAACGGTGGCCCTCTGGGCGGTGATGGTATTGAGCAGCATATCCGGCCTGCAATACTTCATAAAGTTTCGGTACAAAATAAAACCCGGTGTATGAGCCATGAGTGAATTAGTGTTGAAAATAGTCTTTCTGGTTGCAGCCTATCTGATCGGCTCGATCCCTTTCGGGTATATTATCACCCGCGCCTCCAAGGGGTTCGATATCCGCCAGCAGGGTAGCGGGGGCATAGGCTTCACCAATGTGATCAGGACGGTGGGGAAAAAAGAAGGGGTTATCGTCCTGATACTGGACGTTGTGAAGGGCCTGGGAGTAGTTCTCCTTGCCAGGGTCATTATCGGCACCGGTGACTGGATAGGGGCGATACCCCTGGCGGCGGTGATGGGGCACAACTATCCCATTTACCTGCGATTCACCGCCAAGGGAAAGGGGGTGGCTACGGCCTTCGGCTCCTTCCTGGGGCTTATGCCCATTCCGGCCGCCCTGGCCCTGTTGGCCT
>JAUXIQ010000193.1 GCA_030620925.1 Nitrospinota bacterium | reverse complement strand
GTCATGTATCACCGCCGCCGCGTTATATATGTCTTCCTGCATGTCTACAAAACCCACAACAGCGGTCAACCCTTTAGTACTCTTCACGATGCTGGATAAGCATTGAAGGTTGGTTTCTATGAATTCGGGTTTAAAGAGCAGGTCCTCGGGCGGATAACCTGAAACGGATAGCTCAGGGAACGTGATTAGATCGACGCCCTGCTCCTTCCCCCGTCGGATGTATTCCTTTATCTTCGCGGTGTTGCCTTCCAGGTCTCCAACGACGGGGTTAATCTGAGCCATGCCTATCCTGAGCGATTTCATATCTGTTCCGCTTCCTTAATTTCGGTTGGCAGCCTGAGCAGGTATAACTGTTTGTGAGTATTCTTTGATTATATAAAAATAGTGGTAATAGGAAAATCAAAAAAGCTGGCGAAACTTTATCATTGTTTTCCGCAAGAATTGCAAGAAAGGGCAGGGTAGCCGGTTTCCCTTCTTATCGGTATTTTTCGTATACCGATCTAATCTCGCGCGCCGACGATGCTGTCTATTTGGCCCTTCTGCACTATTTCACCGCGCTGGTTTAACAGTTCAAGGTCATGAATAATGATTCCCCTGTCCGGCTTGCTCTTGGAGAGCCTTTTTGAAGCCAGCTTCTTTTTGCACCAGATTGTATCTCCCACTCTGACCGGTGCCAGAAATTTCATTCTATCGCCGAGGTGCCCCCCTAAAATGTTATCCACCGCCTTACCACCTCTTAACGACGCTGTGCATCTGTCCATGAGCCCATAGGCCAGGGAGGTCACCATCATCTCATGGACAACTTTGCTCTTATAGATGCTTTCGCGGGCGAACTCATCATTAACGTAGCGCTCTCCGTAGTCGCCGGAAAGGGCCGCGAAACCGGTAACGTCCGCCTCGGTCATCGTACGGCCGGTGGTGATGAACCCTCTCCCTTCCTGGAAATCTTCGAACCATACTTCTACATAAGGGTCCTGGATGTCGGGATCATCCCAGAATTGTTCCAGACTCTCGACGGGTATGGGGTTAAATTCATATTCCTTCCGGGGGTCATGGAAAGAAGTGTTTACAGACCCGTCGTAAACCGCCTTCCCGTTCTGATTGACCACCCAAAACTCCGTGCTCATTTTCCCCAGGCCGCTGCCGGCCGGGTTTTCCTCCATGGAAGCTATCTTCCACTTGATCTGAATGGTATCACCGATGAGTATGGCGTCGCGATATTTGATATCTATCTCTTCGAAGACGCCGCCGGGCCAGTGATGCCCGAAGACCCACGGATTGTCCCTGGACAGCATACCCGCAACCAGGGTGGCGCCCAGCAGCCCGTGGGCTATTCGCCCGCCGTAGGGGGAGCTTTTGGTTACGTGGGCGTCTACGTGTACGGAGTTAAAATCTCCGGTGATGCAGGCGAAGTTGACAATATCCCCCTCCGTCACCGTGCGTCCGTTTGTGCTCCCTTCATCACCGACACTGCGTCGCTCAAAAACTTCGTTGGTTAAGAGCTTGTTCACGATAAAGCCTCCTTCCACGGTGATAGGCTATACCTATACTATAACTGTTAAGAAGGGAAGTCCTGCTGCGCTCGCTTGCGTTTGACAAGATAGTATATCACGCCCACACCAACTCCAGCGGAGATAATCGTTATAAGAAATATGCTTAACCCGCGGAGGATGTACAGAATTTTTTCCATCCTGGAGCCGAAGATGTATCCAGCGTATACAGTCAGGGAAACGTTTATGAGGGCGGCCGTAGAGTTAATGAAGAAAAATTTCAGACTCCGCACTTTGAGTATACCGGCCATGATGTGTGCGGCTACCCTTATACCGGGTATGAACCTGGAGAAAAAGATGGTCTTACCCTCGTGTTTAGTAAAGTGTTCTTTCACCTTTTTCCATTTCTCATCGGTCAGAACGCCGCTCACCGTCGTTTTATGTATGATCTTATCTCCCCACCTCCTTCCCATATGGTATGAAACCATGTCTCCGGTCAGGACACCCCCATAGCAGGCCAGGCCGGTGTAATAGAGGTCGGTACGGCCGGAATAGGCCATGAAGCCGCCGATAATAAGGATGATGCTCTCCGGAAAAGGCAGCCCTATCCCCGTGCATATAAGAGCTGCAACGAGCCCGCTGTAGGTAAATTGGTTCAAATATGTGGCGAAAAATTCGGCCATTCTAAAATCTTAATTATGTTAGTTGTATTTGAAAAACAGTATCTAGAATTCACTTTAAAATATTAATGAAATTGTAGTCTTTCAGTTTTCCTGATTAAAAGCTATCTCTCCCTTAACCACGGTGAGCCGAACGTTGAAATCCGCATCCACAGCAGTTATATCAGCGTCTTTTCCAGCCTCGAGAGAACCCGTATCCTTATCGATTCCGAGTAAACGTGCTGGATTCATGGTAGCAGAAGCCACCGCCTCCCCTATTGATATTTCGGCATATTCGGCAAGATTCTCCACCAATAGATTCATGGAGGTTGCGCCCCCGGCCAGTGTGCCGTCTGTCAGCCTCACCGCATCTTCAGCTACCAGCACCTCGCGACCGTTGCTGTCCTTATATCTTCCCGGCTTCATTCCAGCCTTCCCATGAGCGTCTGATACGGTTACCGCGCCGGATTCTCCCTTGCACCTGTATACCAGCTTCACCGCTGCTCGATGCAGATGAACGCCGTCGGGTATGATTTCTGCGGTGACTCTGTCATCGGTCAGAACTGCACCCACAATTCCCGGATTGCGGTGGTGAAAAGGGCCCATGGCGTTGAAAGTATGGGCAGCGTGCCTCACTCCTATTTCGATGGCTGCGGAAGTTTGATTGTAATCGGCCTCAGAATGTCCGGCGCAGGGGACTATTCCCGCCCCATTGAGGTGTTGAATAATCTCCGGTGCCCCGCTGAGCTCAGGAGATAAAGTCATCATTCTAACATGACCCCCACCAGAATCAAGATAGCTTTTCAGCCGGTGCAGATCAGGCTTAAGCAGGGCTTCAGCTCTGATGGAACCCATTTTGGAGGCGTTCAAAAAAGGACCTTCCAGGTGAATGCCGATGGCTCTGGCTCCCCTGTTCTGTGAAGAAATGAAACCGGAAACTGCCATCAAAACTTCTAAAATCCTTTCTTCCCCTGCATCACAGATTGTAGGAAGATAGGTTGTCACGCCGAACGAAGGGAGGAGGTCGCTGATAGCATACAAGGATTTCTCATCAGGGGAACTAAAATCATACCCACCCCATCCATGCAAGTGAACGTCGATTAGCCCGGGTAGAACCGTCAGCCCCTTAAGGTCGTAGACTTCGGCGCCGGTCGGTATCGGCAGCTCGCTTTGTTCATCGACAGCTTCGATCTTTCGGCCCCGGATTAAAATTACTCCCTTGTCTATGGCATGGAGAGGGGTTAATATCTTACCGGACTTTAATGCCTTAACAGATTGTTCCATGGGTAGGCCGGTTGAAAACGTAGTGTTTTAGTTTTCTCCTCGGAATAGGGAAACCGCTTTTCCACTCGGTAATATAGCGCTGCTCTTGAACGACATCACCTTTTAACGTAGAGAAAAGAGTAAGAGAAGGTTAAAATTGGTGTAAAGCTATCAAAAGGCTGTTTTGTTGTCAATATAATTAGACGAATGAGACTCCTATCAACACTTTACCAGAGGGAAGGGCCAATGGTCAGGCTCAGGCGTATTTTTAAAGGTGCTATTGCTATGAATCTACTTTCCATGCTCCTCCTGTCCCAACAGTTCCCGATTGTCGAAGCAGGGCAGGGCAGGGGGCCCGGAGGCGCTTCCAAAGAATACGAATATATGATAAAGCCGAACATTATCCCCGGTGCCCGGACCGAGGCTGACAGGCTCTATGGTTTCGCAACTCGTCTGCTTGATTCGGGTGCATTCCGCCAGGCGGCGATTGAGTTCCAACGGTTTGTGCACTATTTCCCCGACCACAGGCTAAATGGCGAGGCCGCTTACGCAGTCGCCTGGGCTCTTTTCAAAGGGGGAGAATATGATGAAGCATTGGTCTCGTTCAGGAAAGTGTATATCTCTTATGGAGAAGAAGAATTGAGGGCCCGCGCCCTTTACATGATGGCTGAGAGCGATTACCAGGGCGGGGATTTCACGAGCGCCATGGAAATATACGGCATGGTGAACGATCAATTCGGAAACACATACCTGGGGCATCGTGCCGCCTTCATGGTGGGATGGAGTTATCTCAGATCGGGCCGCTGGCAGGAGGCATCTGAAAGTTTTTCTTCCCTATCGGCGGATAACCCCTACGCCGCATCGGCTGATGCTTTATCAGAACAGGCCCTGCACGGATTTGAGCTGGATGAGAAATCACCCCTTGCCGCCGGACTGCTCTCCGCTTACCTGCCCGGGGCCGGGCAGTTTTATGCGGGCAGAAAGCGAGATTCATTGGTGGCTTTTTTGATCAATCAAGGCTTTATCATCGGAGGAATATCCTCCATATATGCCGGGAACATTTTTTTGGGGGTCACGCTGCTTTCGCTGGAGGCGGGATGGTATTCAGGGAACATTTATAGCGCGGTTAACGGCGCTCACAAAAATAACCGGTTCGTCAGGCAGGATTTCGTCGGAATGCTACATCTGAAGTACGGGTTGAAGTAATCTGCCCGGACGGCGAAATAAGGCCCCGGGTCTCCGGTGGGCTGGGTTCCCCTTAGGAGGAGGGGAAAAAATAGAACCCGTTAATTGACCGGAGACCCAGGGGATGCCGGGGCGCGGTTGGCAAGACCGCGCCCCGTCAGGCCATTGTATATGCAGGGTTAAAAATCAGTTAGGTCTTTCCTGTCTTTGTCTTCCTTAAAAGGTATAAGCTTTTCAGGCGTATCCTCGCCGCCGTTGCCGCCATCACCTTTCATAGCCGTCTTTGTTTGTTGCAAAACGTTCTG
>JAUXIQ010000039.1 GCA_030620925.1 Nitrospinota bacterium | reverse complement strand
TCTTCGGCGAGAAGGATATAGAAACGCTTTAGGTCAACTGTGATGGTCATAAACCCCCATTCCCTCAACCTTGCGATTTGATGGCATTCAGAATGAAACGTGACCTTGAAGTGAGCTCCATCTCTTTCGGAGTGACCCTCTCGCCATCGTTAAAGAACTTTTCTATAAGTATTATGGGATGCCTGTAGTAATCATCTCCTCTATGGTTCATGATGTAACCGCCGCGGAACAATCCGCAAACGTTCCATCCGAGTCGCTCCATGATATGTTGGGAGATGGTGTGGAAGGTGGCTACCCAGGCCAGTCCGTACTCAGCGCCGGTGAGGGGATATACCTCGTTCATGTACTCCAAAAAATCGCTGAATATTCCCTTCTGCCTGTAATGAGGGTCTATCACACCGACCTCACCCCATATGGTCATGTTCAGCCTGTCCGCTCTGATGGCGCAAGCCGCGCATAACGCACCGGAAGCCATATCTTCAGCCACGTAGATGAACCAGTCCTTTTTCATAAAGGTATCGCCGTCGCCCACCATTTCCCGCATGGCTGGGGGGTTGTGCAGGAAATCAAAATTGGTCCCTTTGCACTCAGGAACCCCGATCCAATATAGTAAACAGACCTTTTCTATTTCATCTTTAGCCATTGGACGGCAATAATAGTTATTTCCTCCACTGATGAACTTTGTCCGATGATCGGGCCATACCATTCTCCTCTGGCTCATCTTTTTAAACTCACAAAGACCGCTATAGTCTTTGTAGACAGATCCGAACTCCGGTTCCTTCTCCATTGTGTTCCCTCCTTCAATAAAAGATAGTAAAGGGCAGGGATATCAATAACAATTTTTCTCGCTATCAGGCAGCTGCCTGTTGCTTCGCTTTCAGCATCATGGCAGGGACAATGCATGCCAGCGATAGGATACCCAATACCAGATAGACATCGCTGAAGGCCGAAAGCAGGGCCTCCGTCCCTACCATCCGATTGAGGAGCGCCAGGGATTTAAGCCTGGCCAGTTCTCCCATATCCCCCAGGCCTTGGAAAAGCCCCCTGGTGTTATAGAGGAAAACCGATGTGCCCGGTGATTCGTAAGTCTGATGTTCAACATACATGGCCCTGTGGAAAAGCTCCCGCCTCTCCACAAGCGTACTTATAATCGCTATACCGAACATACCCCCCAGGTAGCGCATAACGTTGAAGAGACCGGACCCCATAGATACCTGCTCCATGGGCAGTGAAAAGATGGCCAACACCATGAGGGGAGTGAAGATGAGGCCCAGGCCGATGCCCCTCAGATTGAGCATCCATACTATGACAGATTCCCTGGTCTGAAACGATATGTCGGAGAGCCAGTATATGCCGACGCTGAACACCATTATGCCCGTCACTACCAGGGCCCTGCCGCTCACCTTGCCTGTCAACACCCCGGTGAGGAACAGGAAAGCACCGAAGAGCAACGTGCCGGGCAGCATGATAACCCCCGCCTCGAAGGCTGTATAAGGGAGCATGCGCTGCAAATAGATGGGTACTATGTACAGGGAGCCGCAATAGCCTATGCCCAGTATGACGGAAAGTATGGTGGCGTTGCTGTACATGAAATTCTTAAAAAGCCGTAGCTCAACGAAGGGTTCCCTCACCTTGAGCTCGGTAATGATGAAGGCCACCAGCGAGCCCAGGAAAATGATGAAAAGATTGCGTATGTAACCCGAACTCCACCAACCCTCCCGCTGGCCGTGGCTGAGCAACAGGAGCAGGCTGCCCAGGCAGAGGGCCAGAAAAATCAGGCCCAGGAAATCGAGCTTGCGTTTAACGGGTGGCCTGCTCTCTTTCATTATTAAAAAGGTCATCAGAAGCCCCACCGCGCCGAAGGGAAGGTTGATGAAAAAGATGAGCCGCCAGTTAAGCTCCTCCACCAGGTAACCCCCCATCACCGGCCCCATGGCGGGCCCCATCACCGAACCCAGTGCATAGATGCCCATTGCCAGCCCCCTCTGCTTCTCAGGGAAAACCTCGTAGAAAATGACCATGGCAATGGGCAGAATCGCTCCACCACCCAACCCCTGAAGAGCTCTGAATACTATCAACGAATCGGCGCTCCAGGAAAGACCGCACATCAGAGAGAAGAAGGTGAAGACGGCCAGGGAAGTGGCGTAGAGAGTGCGGTGTCCCAGCTTGGCTCCAAGCCAGGCTGTCGAAGGCATGGCCACCGCCATGGTGAGCATATAAGCGGTGGCCACCCACTGCGCCTTATCCAGGTTCATGCCGAAGTCGGCCATGATATGCGGCAGGGCAATGTTCACGATGGCCATGTCCATGGCGTAGATGAACGTTCCTATTATCAACGCTATGGTGACCAGCCATTTGTATATGGGCTTTTCGTGCAGGGGAATTTCAGCTGGTTGTTCCATGACCAACCGCTCAGCAGTGCAGATGCTCTATGATGAATGAGATGGAAGAGTTCATTAAAGGGCTCAGGATGAGCGGTTAACTTATCATGTTCAGGATCTTCCGCCCCAGTTCCTCGGTGAGCAGCTTCTGCCGCACCGCCAGTTGCCTCATCAGATAGATATTGATTATCCCCATGAGTGCTATGGAAAGCTCCCTGGGGTTCCCTTTCAGGAATTTGCCCTTCTTCTGCGCTTCGGTGAAGACCTCCTCCATGATCATGAAGCTCTGGCTGGAAAGAGCGGTATGCTCGGTGGACTCCAGGATACACAGGTAGATGAACTTCATGGTGTCGATGTTGTCCAGGCAGAAGCTGAAATGCGAGTTTATAGCGGCCAGGAGCTTCTTCTCCGGCTCCTCCTCTCTCGCCACCGTCTCTCTTATGCACCGGTGGAGTCTCTCAAAGCCGTCCCTCAACAGGTTGTCGTAGAGGGCCTTCTTGCCCTCGAAATAGTAGTAGATGGCCGGCTTGGTCACCCCCACCGCCTCGGCTATCTCCCTTATAGAGACGGCGTCGTAACCCTTCTTGGAGAAAAGGCGGGCGGAGACGCTCTCAATCCTTTCCCGCACATCGTTTTTCGGTAACTTCTTAACAATCAATACTCTTTTCCTCTACCCCTTTTAATAACGTCTACCACGTAGCTATCGATGTAAAAATTATGTGTTGACTTGAAAAAAAATTAAAACCAAGGTAACTTACTTACCGGTAGGTAGGTCTTAGCATACGGCCCAAAAGAAATCAACAAATAATTCACTATAATTGACAATTATATTACCATATGTATAAACTTTGTTTTATGTTAACTCTCTTTCTAACAAACAGAGAAAACCGATCCGATACAGGGGTTTTTCGAGGGCATGGTCGTAATTTCGACCCTGAAGAAGATGACTTGACTAGCTGTATTCTGAAAAAGGGTGTGTTTCATATTATGAGGTAAAATCGGGTCTGTTCAATCTGTTTGGTTCCTTAGTCACATTATTCATGTGGGTCTGTCTTACTTCAACACAGAACCTGATTTAGGAAAAGTTAGTTGGAACAATCTGAAAATGAAGTGATAACACGGTATCACTGGATACTTTTAATGGTTACCACGTCCGCCTCCATCACAGTGTGGGTGGATAACACCTCTGTAGCCATAATACTCCCCAAGATAATGTCCGGGTTCGGGCTCAACGTCATCCAGGGTAGCTGGGTGGTTAACTCCACCTTGATTGCCATAGCGGTGATGATCCCCGCCAGTGGCTGGCTGGGGAACACTTTCGGCAGGAACAATATCTATATCTGGAGCCTGGGCTTTTTCATGGTGTCCACCGTCCTTTGCAGTCTGGCCTGGAGTCAGGGTTCACTTATCTTTTTCAGGGTGCTGGTGGGTATCGCTTCGGGTTCGGTCATGCCCACCTCTCACGCCATCATCTTCGAGAACTTCCCTGCAAAGAAGCGGGGCATCGCCATTGGCTTCTATTCTTTAGGGTCCTCTGCGGGTATCGCCTTTGCAACTATTTTCCTGGGAAGGTTCGCGGAGGAATTCACCTGGCGTGCCTTCTTCTACTTCAATGCGCCTCTGGCCATGTTCAGCTTTATTTTTGCGCTGGTAATGCTGCGAAAACAGAAGAAGCAGCCGGTGGTGCAATTGGACCTGTTAGGCGCGACGCTCATGGCCGTCTTTCTCCTGAGCCTGCTCCTGGCCTTAACTCAAGGGAGACGCTACGGATGGTATTCAGACTATATCCTGTTACTCTTCTTCATATTCGCGGTCTCCCTGGTGTTATTCCTATTCACTGAACTACGCAGGAGAAACCCCTTCGTAGAGCTGAGATTATATAAGAGTTTTGTTTATGTTATGGCTAGCTCCATAGCTGTAGCTTATGGGGTCATCCTCATAGGAACCTCCTTTTTGGTTCCGCAGTTCGCTAATAGTGTGCTGGGCTACGATGTGTTCAAAACCTCCCTGATCTTCTTCCCTTCTATGCTGGTGGGCGGCGTGGCCCTGCTGGTAGCAGGATGGATGGCTGACCGGTTTCCGGCCAGGATCCCCATCATCATGGGCTTGGGATTTTACATCCTGAGCATGTATTCCATGTCGCGATTGAACTACCAGAGCAGCTTCGGGACGGTAGTGTCACTGGTCATACTCAGAGATATCGGCGGGGGCCTGATCTTCGCTCCCCTGATTCGGGCCAGCCTGGGCGCGCTGCCCCTGAGCCAGGTAGGTATGGGTTCAGGGCTGATAAACATGAACCGTCAAATCGGAGGGATGGTGGGAATAGCTTTATTCGGGACTTATATGGAAGGCCGAGAAATCTTCTATCGGCAGATGTTCGGAACGAGCCAGGCCGATGCTCCTTACGCCGCCCGGTTTTTCCTCAACTCCGTTAAGAACCTGTTCGTTTCCCACGGCAACACCGAAGCACTTGCCTCCGCCAAGGCCATGTCAGTGTTGAACAAGGTGGTCGAGCTGCAGGCACTGGTCAACTCTTTCAACGATATTTTTCTGCTGGTGGCTTTAATGGTAGTTATTGTGATCATTCCTGCGCTGTTCATTAAATAGCGCTCAGCTTATCATTTTTAAAATTTTCCGGCCCAGGTCCGCGGTGGGAATCCCGGTGTCCCGCAAGGCCATCGGAGAGCCCTTGAAAATTTTCAAAACCTGACATTGAAAGTGGTAAAATAGCTGAGGGCGGTTCGATTTGAGATGCAGCAGAACCTGAAAGAGAATTTATTATTAGATAAGCTAAGGAGGAATAGACCTTGACGTATGATACTTTAATCTTTGATTTTGATGGAGTGCTATTAAATTCTTATGGTGCTTTTCTTGATGCGTATAAAAATATTTCGTTGGAACTTTTTAGTAAAGAATTAGATGTTGACTGGTTCAGAGAAATTGATACCACTAATTACCATAATACTTTTGCTGAAATGGGTATTAAAGATTCACAAAAAAAACGAGCTACTGAAATTATTAGAAAATACTATAGCAAAGAGATTTTAAAGATTGAAATCCCTGATGATGTAATTAATATTATCAATACTTTAGCTGAATATTTTCCCAAAGTCGGTATTTGCTCAACCAACCTCAAATCGACGATTAAACCCAAAGTCGACCCTCACGACTCGCTTTTTAAAATAATAATAGGCCACGAAGATATCAAAGAAGTAGATCATGAAGGAAAACTAAGAATAAAACCGGACCCATACCCGCTTAATTTAGCCATGCAAGAATTGAATTCTTCACCGGATAGGACAATTTACCTGGGAGATTCTGTTAATGATTTGTTGGCTGCGAGAAATGCGGGATGTTACATCGGGTTATGTTTGTGGTTCCCCTGGGAAACTGAGAAATCGTTAAGAGCTTTAAAGCCGGATGGTTTTTTCAGTGATCCTGAAGAATTATTACAATTAATAGAATTATCAAAATAAATTACCGGAAAAATAGAGCAAAATTCATGAGTGTTTAACGGGTTTTAGAAACGGGGTATGGATGGGTTTCGATCATTCCCCGCATTCGAACGGGATCGTCTTTGTCAGTTTCTGTTCACTATCCTTGCCAATCAGTCGTACCGTAATCTCTACCGGCGTGCATCCTGTCCCATAAAGCCAGTAACCGGCGTAATACTTTCCGTCTGAGGCGAAGATGCCCGGAGACGATTCTCGCTCCAGAAGGGTCTCCAAAGGAGTCCGCGCCGTCAGCACTATCTTTAGACCCTCCGGGTATCCCCCCGGCTTTCCTTTAAGTAAGATTTTTATAAAAGTGTCATTCGAATATCCGTGCGCCGAGCCTTCGCCGATAATTACGTTCCAGAGAATAAACTTTTTGTTGTCAAAGATGTTGATTGAGAATGTGCCTGTATTACTATAATAAAGGTAAGCTTCAATCGCACTGAGCCTGTATGGAGTTTTTTGTTCGGCCCGGCAAACGGCCGCGGCCGAAACAAAAATAGACAGGAGCAAGCAGGCTATCAGCGGCCAACGATAAATATGAAAAATCGTCCCCATCGTGTTTATCCTCAAATCAGGTTCTTCGTACATCGAGTGCATCCCGGGGAGCTCAAATCATATAAATGGACTGGTTTAGTGCAACGGTCGGCAGGTCATTCGTACGAATTATCTATTTTTTTCAGGCAGCGCTGCCTTCGCTCCTCATCCTCCGCTTCTTCAACGCAACGCTCCCACCATACCATGGCTTGTTTGTAATTCTCTAGTGCAATCTCTATATCACCCATCGCTTCATTCATATACTTTGGATAGGAAGGCCAGCTATTAATCGCAGAATCCAAGATTGTCCTGGATATGTTAAGCCGACCCCGTTTAGCGAAATCTTTTGCCACATACGCGATCATATCTTTGCATTGTTGGGTTCGTTCGTTTTCTTCCACCTCTCCAACCTTGGCGACAATTTTTTTAAGCCCTTCTTCGTTTAACGAGTAACGGTACAGCTCTACATACTTACAGTAAATGTATTTGTACCCCGGGTTCTCGTTTTCAACGGCGTCATAGTTTTTCTCCGACAGTCCAAAATATTTTTGTACGGTGGAATCTTTAAGAACCTTTTCAAACTCCGGTCTGTAAGGCTTACTGCGGGCGATAGACGTCATGGTTTCGAGGGCTTGTATAAAATAGAGCATCCCCAAAAGATATTTTTTCTCAATGTCTGAGGTTATATATTTTTCAAGCTCATTTATGGCGTCCTCCCGCTGGTAGATATCGTAGGCCTTAAAGTTATCAATGAATTCTCTGTACCGGTCAAAGGGATCGGCTTTTGCCGTTTGGGATAAAGAGGGTAGGATGACGGCGACTATGAAAACTATAACGGCAAGATGATTAATTCGTTTCAGCCGGCCAGATATTCGCATGACTTCCTCCGTTAAGCCCGCTCTGATATTTGTTTAATAGCTTACGTAAGGATTTCATCGCTGTTATACGCTCTTTATCTAGTTCGGCACACACATCCCCTCAGCTTTAGGAGGAAAAATGTCGGGAACGGTCTGAACCCTTTTTTATATACTTTTTGAAATCAGAGTCGGCGCTTCAACAAGGCGGTTGGGACAAGGGTGTTTTTCGATTAGGGAAAAATCGTGTAAGGTAAGTATAGGAAGACGCTACAGGGGTTGAATCTTGAGTGGTTAACCCGGCACGCTTAGATTGATTTGTGCCGCCGGGCGCTTGCTCCATTATCCCCGGGCGGGTGCGATGTTTTTCTTGTCTTTGGCCAGTGTCCTGGCCAGGTGGCCCAGCATCTTGAGCTGCAGGTCGGCGTCCAGCGACTTGAGCATTATCTTCCGGTAAGGAAGCTCTCCTGCAAACAGGTGCCAGATTATACTGGATAGCTTCTTAGTCCCGTTACGTGAGTCTTCCTGTTCGTAGAGGAGCCTGTCCTGCTCGGCGTCGGCCAGGTACCTGTTGGCGGTGATCTTGTTGTGGATGAAGAACATCAGCCTGCCGAAGACGTTGTCCATCCCGAACATATCCCGGCACCACCGGTCGTAGTGTTTCTCGAAGTGGACCCTTCCCACGCCGTGATGTAAAGCCGTCTGGGCGGCGAAGAGGCTTGTGTAATAGGCGGACTCTATGCCGTTCTTCAGGTAGCGGGAGTATCCGGCGTCTCCGATGATGACCATACGGTCTGAATAGGGGAAACGGGCGGGGCCCACAGGGACCTGGGGGTGGCAGTGGCAGTTCATCTTCCAGTCCGTGGGGAGGAAGTCCTTTACATCCGAGGCGTTGGCCGCCTCGACCAGGTCGCGCCACTTTACGTGTGTGCCTATGGCGGTAAGCGTGACGTGCTCTTTTTTGGGGGTGGCAGCGATGAACTCCACTCCGCCTGCGTTTATGGGGAAGATGTGCACCATTCCCTTAAAGGTCTCCTTCACACTTTTACTTGACCATCTTACCTCCGCCTGGCAGGTATGCCACGTGGAGGGGGGGAAGTATCTGAAAGGTATTTTTCCCATCAGGGGGCTGTTCACGCCGAAGGCTCCCACTATCAGATCGGCTTCTATTACAACGCCGTTGTCCAATATGAGGCTGGCGGGTGCGTCGTCCTTCTTGGGCTCGTTAATTTTGGTGACGTTATGCGGTAAGTATTCCGCTCCCCGCTCTTTTACGAAGTCGAGCAGAAACTGATCGAAGCTGATATTTTCCTTGAGGGCGGTTAGGGATGGGGGGCCTCCGCCCCGGAAAACGGTGTATATTTCCGCGTCGGGGTCTCTGCGCAGTCTGGCCTCGGAGCCTCGAGCGTGAATTACGTATCCTGTGATTTCCTGTCGGATAACCTGGGAGGTGAGGGGTATGTCTATTTTGCGCAGCTTTTTCACCAGCCCGTCGCCGATGATCCCCGCGCACATGTTGCATCCCCCGGGGCCTGAATCCCTGAAGGACTTTCCGTCAATGAGAGATATGTCTATACTTCTGCCCTGTTTCCCTGCGATATCAAGGGCGTGCAGCGCAAAGAAGCTGCCCGCAGGGCCGGCGCCTACTATGGCGATGCGGCTGCCTGTCCGGAGCGGTCCCATGGGGCTCGCAAAAGCCGTATCTGGAAGACCTTCAGGTTTTCCCCTGATCCCGGACATTTCACCTCACCTTTATTGTTCCTCCCAGTAACCATATCGGCTTAGAGTAAAATATAGCATTTTACACGCCCATTTGTCAAACTAAAAACAATAAATTCAAAACGATTTTTAATATATATGGTGTGGATAAATGTAATAATTCTAATCATTATAAGGGTTTATGAAGAATAGATATTAATATCACGTTGAATGTTTTAAAATCGGATGTTTATATAACGGTGTTGTCTATTAAGAGCTGGTGGTCCGTGCGTTTTTTCCGCGAGCGGAGGTTTTTCGGCATGGAATAAAAAAAGGGAGCGCATTTTCATCGCTCCCCGGGGGTGTACCGCATAAATAAGATTTATCGGTTTACCTTTTTCTGTTTGATTCCACGAAATCCACAATTGTCTTAATGGGTGTGCCGGGCCCGAATATTTCATCCATTCCGTTTTTCTTCAATTCCGACACGTCGCTCTTGGGAATGATGCCTCCACCTATGAGCAGCACGTCGCTCACTCCCCGCTCCTTCATCAATTCGGCTACCCTGGGAAAAAGGTGGTTATGCGCTCCGGAGAGGCAGCTCAACCCCACTACGTCCACGTCTTCCTGGAGGGCTGCATTTACGATGTCCTCCGGTGTCTGCCTCAGACCGGTATATATGACTTCCATCCCCGAATCACGGAGGGCCAGCGAAAGGACTTTGGCGCCTCTATCGTGTCCGTCCAGGCCGGGTTTGGCTAAGAGCACTTTTATCTTTTTCTTGCCGTTCATGACACCCCTTCTCCTCTAAAAGATTTATCAGTTAAATTTCGCAATAATCGATTTATTATGCTTTTCGATAAAGAGAATAGACCAAAACAGCGAGATTACGATACTTAAAACGCATAGGGTTGTCAATGGAAAAAGGATTATGTAACACCTCTACGAATCGGCCGCAGCTCCCCTTTTGCCGGTTTTATCTTGCAACCTGCAATCTATTATTGTTATATACTGGCGTTGCTCAAGACGTTTAGCGGTAAGTAAGGGGGATTCCCATTGAAACTTCTGGTGATTGCGGGGTTTCTCGGCTCGGGGAAGACTACGCTAATACTCTCCCTGGCCGGGA
>JAUXIQ010000420.1 GCA_030620925.1 Nitrospinota bacterium | reverse complement strand
GATACGGTCAGGCCATCCGGGACAAACAAGTATTGGCTACCGATAAGGTGCGCTACGTGGGCGACCCTGTGGCTGCGGTTTGCGCGGCGGATTCGGATACGGCGGAAGAGGCGCTGAGTCTTATAGAAGTAGAGTATGAGGAGCTTCCCGCCGTCTTCGATTCCATTTCCGCCATGGCGCCTGACGCCCCCATAATCCATGAAGAGCTTGAGAGCTACGAAGCGCTATACCCCTACACCCAACAGGGTAATATGTGCGCCAGGATGCAGGTACATAAAGGGGACCTCGAGCGGGGCTTCAAGGAGTCGGACCTCATCATCGAAAACGAGTTCAAGACGCCGGTTATATTCCAGGCCTACCTCGAACCCCACTGCTCCATAGCCCAGGTGGGCAGCTCCGGGAAGATAACCCTCTGGACGACCACTCAGGCCCCTTTCAGGGTCCGGGCACAACTGTCTTCCCTCCTGAAAGTTCCTCTGGTGAAAATCCGGGTAATCGCGGGAGCCGTGGGCGGCGGATTCGGGGGAAAGAACTCTTTGATCCTGGAGCCCATTTGCATACTCTTTGCACGGCGATGTTCAAAACCGGTGAAAATGGAGCTGGACAGGGACGAAGAGTTCACCACTACCTCTCCCCGACACGCCATACACTTCAAGTTCAAGACGGGAGTTAAAAAAGACGGCACCCTCATAGCCCATAAGGCGGACGTTACCTTCGACACCGGAGCCTACGCCGAGAGTGGTCCCTTTGTAGTGGGGAAACCCACGACCCTGGCCACGGGGCCATATCGTATACCCAACGTCAGGGTCGACAGCCGATTGATATATACCAACCGCCTGGCATCCGGCTCCATGCGGGGTATAGGCGTCCCCCAGATGACTTTCGCCATGGAATCTCACGTGGACCTGATGGCCAGGGAGCTTTCCATCCCGCCTCTTGAGTTCAGGCTCAAGAACGCTCTGGAGGAGGGAGACCTGTCAGCCATCGGGCAAAAACTGGAAGGGGTATCCCTTAAAAAGTGCATCACGGAAGCGGTCGGGAAATCCGGATACGGGAAAAAACGAGGGATGGGGATGGCCTGCGGTCAATACCCCATGAGGGGATTGCCGGGCAGCGCGGTCATAACCGTCAATCACGATGGCAGCATGGTGCTGTTCACCGGCGCCACTGACATCGGTACCGGCTCCCGCACCATCCTCCTGCAGATAGCCGCCCAGGAAACGGGCATCCCCTTCGAAAATGCCACCGTGATAGCGGGGGATACCGAGCTCACCCCCTACGATTCCGGCTCGGGGGCCAGCCGCGTGACCTATATAACCGGAAGGGCCGTGAAAATCGCCGCCGAAGACGTAAAAAAGCAGCTCTTATCAGCAGCGGCGGATATGCTGGAAGCGAACCGGGAGGACCTGGTTGCTGTAGAAGGGGTGATCCACGTAAAAGGTTCTCCGAGTAAAAGAGTGCCCATCGCCAAAGCCGCTTCCTATGCCCAGAACAGCGGCGACGGGCCCATAATAGGCCGGGGGTCTTTCCGGGAGGGCGACCCACCCTACGATGAAGCGTGCGCCAGCGGCTACCACGACCCCTCGCTCCCCTGCCCCACTTTTTCCTGCCACACGATCGAAGTGGAGGTTGACGAAGAGACAGGGAAAGTGAAGGTGGTAAACTATACCGCCGCTCACGACGTGGGCAAAGCCATAAACCCCGCCTGCCTGGAGGGGCAGATCGAAGGGGCGATCTCACAGGGGCTGGGCTTCGCCTTGAGCGAGGAGTTGGTCCTCAAAGACGGGATCGTGCTAAACGGGTCGTTCCTGGAGTACCACATACCCCTGGCCGCGGAGACACCACCGGTAAATGTCATCCTGATAGAGGAGCCGGGCACAACCGGTCCTTACGGAGCCAAAGGGGTCGGGGAACAGGCCAGCGTTCCAACCATGGCGGCCGTTGCCAACGCCATCCATGACGCTGTAGGAGTGAGGATAACTGAGCTGCCCATCACGCCGGACAAAATAGTCGCCGCCATACAAAAGAAGAGAGAACAGTAGCGAGACTGCGGTGACCTGCCCTCGATTATCAGCCTGTTTTCAACGTTAGTATGCTCCTGAAAATTACGCTCGCACGAAGCTTCTGCATATAGTGATTCAAACAGATGACCCGCCACTAACAGATCAATTATTCCATTAACATCATAACGAAATTTTGCTATGGTAGTCGTTGCATTCATCAGCTATCCCACCCCGGACAGGATAAAGAGTTTCGACACCAGTTCTGGAGGGCCATCATAGATGAAATGCCCAAAATGTCAGTTTGATAATCGTGAAGACGCCAAGTTCTGTAACGAATGCGCGGCCTCTTTATTATTAAGCTGCCCGTCTTGTGGAATTGAGAATCGACCAGGCGCAAAATTCTGCGATGAATGTGCCACATCTCTAACCACGCAAGTCGAACAACCACCTCCCAGAGAGCTGTCATTTGAAGAGAAGCTGGATAAGGTCCAGCGCTACCTCCCCGGTGGTCTCACCGAGAAGATACTGGCACAGAGGGGCAAGATAGAGGGCGAGCGGAAACAGGTAACGGTCGTTTTTTGCGACATGGAAGGTTACACCTCGCTCTCAGAGAAGCTGGGGCCAGAGGACGTCTACTCCATAATGGACGAGGTGTACGAGATACTCATCCATAATGTCCATGAATACGG
>JAUXIQ010000161.1 GCA_030620925.1 Nitrospinota bacterium | reverse complement strand
GGCAATGATGAAAAAGTCAGCTATCATAAATTCACCGCGTAAATGAAAATTTTCGCTCCGGTTCGGGAGGGCGCGATCCCGCGCTGGGCGGGGTTCAGCCCAGGTCTTCTTCTTTATAGGGCAGGCCGTAACTTTTGAGAATTTTTTCCGCCTCTTCCCGCGCCTTCCCGGTGTCTCCCTTTTCGAGCAGGGACAGGATATCCGAATCGACCAGTTGCGTGTAGAGGGAGGCCCGCTCCTTTTCCTTTTCGATGGAGGCGAAAGCATCCACCCTCAGTTTGCCCAGGAAATCGAGCAGCAGCGCGTATTCTTGCCCCAGTTGCGCCTCCAGCTCTTTCCTCACCTTCTTGGCCGCGGCGGGGCTGCTTCCGCCGGTAGAGATGGCGATGGTGAGGTCTCCCCGCCTCACCAGCGAGGGTACGAAAAAGTCGCTCTCCGCCGGTGAATCCACTATGTTCACCCAGACGCCCCTCTTGCGCGCCCCTTCGGATACCCGGTTATTCACCCGGGGGTCGTCTGTGGACCCTATTACCAGGGAGAAGCCCTCCAGATGTTCTTCCTGGAAGTTTTCTTTTATATGTTTAACTTTGCCCTCGTCAACCAGTGTTCGAATTTCTCCGGTCGTCTCGGGGCTGACCACGGTCACAAGTGCGCCGGAATCCATAAGCAGGGCCACCTTTCTGCCCGCCACTTCCCCCCCGCCGACCACCAGGCAGGGCTTGCCTTCCACGTTCAAGAAGATGGGATATAACGGCTGCATCCCTTTATCCCTGTTAAAATAAAGGCGAGCCTTTTCGGTTCGCCGTCTTGTTGCCGCGTTGCCTGTCGAGCTGGATGTTCAGTTTTCCTTACGTTCTTCGATCAGGCCTTTTATCTCGTCCATAAAGTCGGTAACGTCCTCGAACTGTCTGTAGACGGAAGCGAATCGAACGTAAGCGACCTTGTCCAGTTTGTGCAGCTCCAGCATCACTTTTTCGCCGACGGCCTTGCTGGGGACCTCGCGCTCGCCGTTTTCCTGCATGTCCCTCAGTATTTTGTTGGCCAGCTCCTCCCGCTGGGCTATGGATACGGGCCGTTTCTCGCACGCCCTGTCTATTCCCCGAAGGAGTTTTTCCTGGTCGTAAGGCTCCCTGCGGCCGTCTTTTTTGATGACCTGGGGGAGGAACTCGTCTATGCGTTCGTAAGTGGTGAACCGGAGCGAGCAGCTCAGGCATTCCCTTCGCCGGCGGATGGTCCTGCCGTCTTTCCCCGGCCTGGAGTCGATGACCTTACTGTCCGTGTCTTCGCAAGAAGGGCATTTCATCTGGCGTCCTCTGCCTCCTATATCCTGCTGGTTTCCAGTCGTTCGGCGTAGAGGGGGAAGCCGGCACAGAGTTCCGCCACCCGGGCTCTCACTTCCTTCTTGGTCTTATCGTCCTCCACATCCTTCAGCACCCGGGCTATCAAATCTCCGATGAGCTCCATTTCAGGCTCCTTCATTCCCCGGGTGGTGAGGGCCGGGGTGCCGATCCTGATTCCGCTGGTCACCATGGGTTTGCGGGTCTCGAAGGGGACGGTGTTCTTGTTGACGGTTATGCCCGCCTCCTCCAGTGCATCCTGGGCCGTTCGGCCGTCCAGCTCGGTGTTGCGCAGGTCCATGAGCATGAGGTGGGTGTCCGTTCCTCCTGATACCAGCTTGAGGCCGTTTTCCATGAGCCTCTGGGCCAGGGCTTTGGCGTTGGCGATTATCTGCTTCTGATATTCGTTGAACTCATCAGTCAGTGCTTCTTTGAAGGCAACCGCCTTGGCGGCTATGACGTGCATGAGGGGTCCGCCCTGAAGTCCGGGGAAGACGTTTTTATTGACCGCCTTCTCGAACTCGGCCTTACCCATCACCATGCCGCCCCTGGGGCCGCGCAGCGTCTTATGCGTGGTGGTGGTGACTAAGTGGCAGCAGGGCACGGGGTCGGGATGCAGGTCGGCGGCTATCAAACCAGCTATGTGCGCTATGTCAGATATGACGTAGGCCCCTACCTCGTCGGCTATTTCTCTGAACCGGGCGAAATCCAGGGCCCTGGGGTAGGCGCTTGCACCCACCAGAATGACTTTGGGCTTATGTTCTCTCGCCTGGCGGACAACTTCGTCGAAATCCACGGTCTCTGTGTCTTTATCCACTCCGTAAGCGACTATATTGTAAGTCTTACCGGAGAAGTTCACCGGACTGCCGTGAGTGAGATGGCCTCCGTGGGACAGGTTCATGCCCAGGAATGTCTCCCCCGGCTCCAGGACGGCGGCGTAGGCGGCCATGTTGGCCTGGCTGCCGGAGTGGGCCTGGACGTTCACGAACTCCGCCCCGAAGAGCTGCTTGGCCCTTTCGATGGCCAGCGTTTCCGCCTCATCCACGAACTCGCAGCCTCCGTAGTAGCGTTTACCGGGCAGACCTTCCGCGTACTTGTTGGTCATGATGCAGCCCTGTGCCTCCAGGACGGCCTCGCTGACGAAGTTTTCCGAGGCTATCAACTCCAGCGTGTTGGCCTGCCTCTCCGTTTCCTTCCTGATGATTTCCGCTATCTCTTCATCAACTGCTGAGAGTCTTAGCATTTTTCAATATCTCCTCGTAATCGTATTTTATGAGAGCTTCTTCTATTTCCCTTATCTTATCCAACCGTGCGGTGTGCCTGCCGCCGGTGAATTTCGTGTTGAGCCATGTGCGCGATATCTCTCTGGCCAGCTCCTTACCCAGTATCCGGCCCCCGAGGACCAGCACGTTGCTGTCGTTATGCTCCCGGCTGAGCCTGGCGGTGAATACGTCATGACATTCGGTGGCTCTTATCTTGGGGAACTTGTTGGCCACCATGGACATACCTATGCCCGTGCCGCAGATGAGGATGCCCCGCTGAAAATTTCCCAGCGAAATCTGTTTGACCACTTTGATGCCGTAATCCGGGTAGTCCACGGGGTCATCTGAATGTGTCCCCAGGTCTGTAAATTCCAATCCTTCGTGTTTCAGGAAATGTTTCAAATCTTCCTTCAGCTCGAAACCGCCATGATCGCTGGCTATTGCGATGGTCTTTTTCACTTTCCTTTACCTCAAACGCAATCAAGGAGTTTTCACGCAGGGGTTATTTTACTATTATGTCACAATTATTATTGTCGGGTCCGCTAGTTATTAATTTCGCACCGGAGGGTAGGATATTCAAGGTTTTTCGCTTTTTATAAGAGCGGGATTTTGGTGTTTGGAGGTCGGCCTTTTCAGGAGGTTTTAATACTTGACATGTCCGGTTTTTGGCCATTAAACTCCACTCTGTTCCTCTATTGTCGCCTCTGTCTTTATAATAGTTTGCAGGATGCCTACGCAGATGATTTTAGAACAGGCAGAGGGGCAAGTCAACAAAATTAAGCTCCGGGTTCTGCATTCAGGGAAACGCTGCGGGGAAGGGTTTAGCGCTGACCTTTGAACAGAGGATGTTCAACGGGGGAGGGTATATGGACAGAGGTTTTCGGCTTTTCAAGACTGAGCTGGGCTGGTGCGGCTACGTCTCCGGTGATAACGGGGTTGTGGGTATCATACTGCCCGTGGAAAGTAAGGAGCTGGCCCTGGAGTTACTGGAGGCAAGGTGGCCGGGCGCCGGCGCTGATTCGTTGAAGGAGCGGACGGTTCAGGATCAGCTTGAACGATATTTCACCGGAGAGAGGGTGGAGTTCACCTTCCCGCTCGATTTTGGAGTATGTTCTCCCTTCTCCGGAAGTGTCTATCGTGCGGCCATGACCATCCCTTACGGCGAGGTCCGTTCATACGGATGGGTGAGCCGGGCCGTAGACAGACCGGGCGCATCGCGGGCCGTGGGCAGGGCCATGGGTTCTAATCCCTTCCCGCCCGTGGTCCCCTGCCACAGGGTGATAAAGGGAGACGGCACGCTGGGAGGTTTCTCGGCGCATATGGGCCTTCCGCTGAAGGCTCGTATGCTGAAAATGGAAGGGGTGGGGCTTATCGGAGGGCGCGAAATTGCGACGGAATGATTATCCTCAAAGGAAGGCTTGAATTGGTCACGGCTACAAAGTAGCAGGATCAAGCACGCGGAAATCGAAATGCCTATATCTAGTGGTTGAGGTTTAGCCTAAAATAGTTACTATTTCTGCTGAGACTGTCGGAAAAGTCCCAAATTTTTGCTCTATCTCTTTTTGTGGGGCTAGAGTCAACTATTTCGCGGAAGGAACGTCGAATCATATTTTTTACAAATCCTGGGGTTGGACCAGGCATATATTCCCCTCCCTTTTTCTTTTATGCAAGAGGCCGGCTTTGATATTCTAATGAAAGAATAGAGAAAAAGTAAAAAACGATATAGACAAGAATAATCATAGTAAACAGACTTTTTCAGTGTTCACTTTTTATACACATAACGGCAGATTAAGATTCAACCAATTTTCCACCCGCATGGATAAAGTTCATTTCTTCTTTTTTTTGTTCTTCAGCAATTCCTCCAGACCCGCAAAGGGCTTGTGGGTAGAAGGTGGCTCTTGCTCACTGCCAGGCGTCTCACCTTCATACCATTCCGCTACCTGATCCCGTGAGTGCTCGTTGTCGTGACAGTAGATACACAGCAACTCCCAGTTGTTGCCGTCAGGCGGATTGTTATCGTGGTTGTGATCCTTGTGATGTACCGTCAGCTCTCGAACTCTCTTTCCTGAGAATTCACGCCCGCACCGCGCACAGATCCACGGAAACATTTTAAGCGCTCGCTCCCGATAGGTTTTCTCCCGACGCTCTCGGTCGCGTCGAGCCTCGGCCATGATCTGATCCAAGCTGCCGGCCTCTGTTCGCGTCTTCTTCGGTGACATGCGGGCACCCTCCAGTCGTCCAGCTTATATCTAGCCTAACATTTAGTTATCACACAGAAATATTTTTTGTATCACGGTCTTACTTAAATCACTCTATACGCCTATTTCCCCTCAAATAAAAATCAATCCTTGAGTGATTTGACCTTCTTCGTTATATGTTCTTGGTTTTCACTATTTTCAACATTTTCTACTATTGACCTGCCCCAAGTTATTGCACCACTTTGAAAGTCAGACTTGGTTGGCATTGAGGTCTCCCTAGAAACTGGTCCAGGGTAAAGATTAGTTTTGGGCATTGTCAAGCTGCTTCCTTGCGAACACGTAAGCACGCCGACTCTGGTATTCGACTTCTGGATATGGGTCCCGCTCGGTTATATCAATGCCCTCAAACCCCGCTCTGCGCAGGTTTTCTACGACCTCATTTGCTTGAAAGAACATGAACTCCATGGAGACCTGCTTCCCAAGAAACTCTTCCACGTGGACTGCCTCTTTGCCTAGGTGGAAAGTGAGCAGAATAAGGCCACCCGGACGGAGGACGCGCTGCATCTCTAGAAATGCCTGATGCATCTCCTCTTGGGAAAAATGGACAATAGCATAGAAGG
>JAUXIQ010000167.1 GCA_030620925.1 Nitrospinota bacterium | reverse complement strand
GCCGGCTGCGAGAGTAAACATGAAGCAGTGGGTTTTTGCAGCAAACATTATAAAAGGTGGCGCAGGGGAACGCTGAACGCCGATGGAATAGCCCTGAAGAAAAGGCCTATATGCAGAGTCTTGAACTGCACTGAAGAAAGATACATGAGGGGCTACTGCGAGCAGCACTTCAACAGGCTCATGCTCATGAGGGATTTGTGGGTAACCAAGGTCATACCCGATAATTCCCTCCAGAGGACAGAAACCGCGGGGAAGAGCTACTTCCAGGAAAGAGGGATCGACGCGGAAGATATCAGGGCCGACCTGGACTACGATTACACCTTCGAAGGGAGCCACTAGTTGAAAAAAAAGCTAGCCGATTCATAGGGCTTCCTGAACCTCACCCTCACCTGCCAGATTATTGAAGGGCCTCGATGAGGCCCTTCCTGTTTCGCCCCGCTCAGTTTTCCACCTGCTCGCAGACCAACGGATGGGTTTGCTTGACAAGAGGTTTTTTCCTGGCGATGAGGCACAGGTTGCAGGAGATGCAATCGGCGGCGGTGGTTCGCCCCTCCCTGATCTGCTTGACGAGGTCCGGCTCCCTTATGAGGGGTCGGCACAGGGAGATGTAATCCGCTATTCCCTCGGCCAGTATCTCCTCCATGACCAACGGCGTGCGCATGCCCCCCACCAACATAAACGGCACACTGACGGCGTCCCTTATCTCTTCAGCGTAGGGGAGGTAGTAAGGCTCCTCCTCTGGCGGGTAGAGACCCGGCCGTATTATCCTCTCGAAGACCTCGTAAATGCCCCCGCTGATCTCTATGGCGTCGATGCCCTCTTCGCAGAGCCTCTCGGCAATGTAGCGGGTCTCAGTAGTAGTGAGCCCCCCTTCGTAAAAATCCGCGCAGTTCATCTTTATCATTACCGGATAATCAGGGCCCACGTTCGCCCTCATGCTCCGCAGCACCTCGACGGCGAAGCGCGTCCGCCGCTCCTGATCCCCTCCCCAATCATCGTTTCGACGGTTGGAATAGGGGGAGAGCCACTGGTTGACCATGTAGCCGTGGGCGGCGTGAATCTGCACGCCGTCGAAACCGCATTCCTTTACCCGCCCGGCGGCACGGCCGTAAGACTCTATGAGCTGCTCTATCTCATCAGCGTTCATTTCCTTTGGGGTGATACCGTTCAAGGCATTGGCGAGCGGCGACGGCGCGATGACCTCCATGCCCGGGTTGAACTCGGGGGGCGCCAGCCTCCCCGCGTGGTTTAACTGCATAACGATCCTGGTATCGTATCCATGGACCATTTCGGTTAGTTTTTGGTATCCGGGGATGACTGTATCATCGGCCATACAGATTTGGCCTGCGCCCGCCATACCGCCCTGCTGAACGTACCCGTGGCCGGTAACCACCAGGCCCACCTCGCCCTCGCTGAGCTCCCTGTAATGTTTGAAATGCAGCTCGCTGTAGTGCCCTTTCTCGTCAGCCATGCGCTCAGCGGTGGCAGACCTCATAAAACGGTTGGGGACGGTCATGCCGTTGATGGTCCCCGGTTCAAAGAGCTGTGTCATATCCTCCTCCACGCTTACCTTTCCTGCCGGTTAAAATCAGCTGTACTGCGCCTCCCATCATCATCAAGCCTTTTCCGAGCAAGGGATGCAATGAGGGTTCCCCCCCATTTCCACTATCCTGGTCTCCATTACCGCCTCCCCGCAAGAGGTGCAGACTATGGAGCTGTGAATCTGCGCGGTGGGGATTTCCGGAGGAGGCACGTCCTTTTCGACGAACAGCTCCCCCGCCGACATATTCAACATGATCTTCGCCACCTCCTCCTTGCCCCCGGGCTCATCCCGCACCCTGTTTATCTCTTCTGTGTCGGTGGCACCCGGCTTGAAGCAGAGGCGCACCGCGGCGTTCTTTCCCCGATGGGAAAAGGTGGCCGCCACCTTGCCGTAATCCCTGAAGAACAGGTTGCCCTTGCCGAAGGTGCAGCCAGTGATATACTGGATGCCGTCCACGGCGCAATTATCCATCTCGACCACGGCCAGAAGCTCCTCATCCCTGGCCCTCTCCACGCCCAGAAGCTCCATGGCCCGCATGGCCATCTTTATGCCCAGGCTGAGGCCGGGGCAGAGGTGTCCGTGGAAAGTTATGCTCTGCTCTATTAAGGCGTTGCTATCATTCATGCCCCACCTCCCGGTTCATTCCCGTGCAAGCATAAAAAAATCAGGGTATCAGGTCAACCCCCAAAAACGCCCTCCTGATGTTTGTTACCTTAATTTCTAAATATCACGGGATTTGCTCAATGTCCAGCAATTAGATTCCGGTTATAAACCCCTCCACTCGTAAAAGGCATTGAGGAAACTTCCAGCCCACAGCTTTCTGCAAAGTTTTGAGACTTAAATTTATAAATCGACATTTTGTTGACTTAAGTCAATTTCCCGTAACCAGAATATTGTTAGAGTCAATATAATACTTAACCAGTATGGTATTAGTTTCGTCGGCTGCCGGTCAGCCAGGTTTTAAAAGTTTTAAAGAGGAGGTAGCGTAGATGGAACAGGAGACGGACGGAACAGGCCAGGAGCCTATCCCTTTCTGGCAAGCGATTATCGACGACACTTCGTTGCTGATACTGATAGGTCTGGTGGTGCCCACCATACTTTACACCATCTGGGGCATCATGGAGCTGGTCAGCGTTCCAATTTTTATCAGGTGATTTAGAAAGGGGACGATATGAGTATCTCGGCACCGGAAAGAATATGGTGGCGACCGCTCGCCAAGGAAGAGAAAATCTGGGTCATCGTGGCCCTATGCTGGGCTATTTTCATGTTTATCTTCATGATCGCCTGGCACGGAGCCGGCCGCCAGAACAACCCATCCACCACCTATAGGATAACCCCCGCCGTCTTCGCCCAGGAGGCCAACGATTTTATAGCCAAGTACAAGGTCGGCGAGGATAAGGGCAGGGCCATAGTGGCGCCTCCTGCGGGGGGCGACGCCTACCTGATCTCGCGCCTCTGGTCTTTCGATCCCATACTGGTATTGAAGAAAGGTGAAAGATACCGACTCCATCTATCCTCTCTCGACCTCCAGCACGGGTTATCGATCCAGCCCATGAACCTCAATCTTCAGATTCTTCCAGGTTACGATTTCGTGGTCAACATAACTCCCACGGAGGCAGGGGAGTTCAGCCTGATATGCAATGAGTACTGCGGAATCGGCCATCACAAGATGGTGGGAAAAATAATTGTGAAGGAGTAATTCAATATGGCTGCAGAAGCAAAATTAAGAACATGCTCCGTCACGGGGTTACAGGTGCATCTTCCGGCACAAAAACTCATAATGACCAACGCCGTGACCGCAGTAGTGTTCCTGCTTATAGGAACCGTCATGGCTATCCTTATAGCCCTCACCCGCTGGCCTGCAGTTCATCTGCTCAACCAGGAGTTCTTCTACCGGTTCGTGACGGCACACGGATTAAACATGCTCATCTTCTGGATCATTTTCTTCGAGATAGCCGGTCTATATTTCGGCGCTACCATCCTGTTGAACGCCAGGCTGGCAAAGCCCAGAGTGGCCTGGGCCTGCTTCGTGCTCATGCTGCTCGGGGCGGCTTTAGCGGATATCATGGTTTTCACCGGCAACGCGGATGTGATGTTCACCTCTTATCCGCCGCTTCAAGCCCATCCCCTCTATTATCTGGGCATATTGATATTCGCCGTGGGAGCCTTGCTCGCCTGCCTGTTGTTCTTCGCAACCTTGGTCCTGGCCAAGCAGGAAGGTAAGTACGATGGGGCGTTACCGCTGGTGACTTTCGGTCTGGCCTGCGCCGCCATCATCGCTGTCTGGTCGCTGGCCCACGGCGCGCTGACCTACGTGCCCGCACTTTTATGGTCAGTTGGTTTGATGAAAAACATCGACCCGGCAATGTACAGGCTGACCTACTGGGGCATCGGACACGGCGCCCAGCAGATAAACCTGGTCGCCATGATAGCCATCTGGTATCTGCTGGGCACGCTGACCGTGGGGTCCAAGGTCCCCAGCCAGAAGCTGAGCAGAATCGCCTTCTTCCTCTATCTGCCATTCATAAACCTGGGAGCCATACATCACCTCCTGGTGGACCCCGGGCTCCACTCGCCCTTCAGGATCTTCAACACCAGTTACGCCATGTACCTGGCCGTGGTGGGCAGCATGATACACGCTTTTTCCATTCCGGCGGGGGTGGAGATCGCCCAGAGGGCGAAAGGTTTCACCACGGGGCTGTTCCAGTGGCTGAGAAAGGCGCCCTGGGGAACGCCCGGTTTCTCGTCGTTGGCCCTCTCTTTCGTTATTTTCGGGTTTATCGGAGGGACTACCGGCGTCATCCAGGGGAGCGAACAATTAAACATGCTGGCGCACAACACCCTGAGGATACCGGGCCATTTCCATACCACGGTGGTGGCGGGCACGACCCTGGCCTTCATGGGCATAGCCTACTACATTATTCAGCTGGTCGGCCAGCGGAAGCTCATCTGGGAGAAGCTGGCTAAATTCCAGCCCTACATATTCAGTATAGGTGTGGTAATCATGGCGGTGGGGATGCTCTCCGCCGGCTCCATGGGCGTGCCCAGACGGCATTGGGACGTCACTTTCGCCGACGCCAACCTGCCCGTGAGCCTGGGCGAAAGGATATACGGCGCCTTGGGGATGGTAGGCATAGGCGGCATCATAGCCTTTGTGGGCGCACTTATCTTTATCCTCCTTGCAGTGGGTTCTCTGTTAAAGGGGGAAAAGATCGCCTGAGGCGTGGACAAAAGGACCGCAGACTAAACTTCGACTCAGTTTATGATAGAAAGCAAATTAAAGGAGTAACGGGTGATGGACGAGGAAAAGAAAAGCGGAAAAATGAAAGCCCCGGGCACGCTTGTGCTGGTTTTCATATTCCTGGCCTGGTTCGCAGCGCTCTACTTTTTAAACTGGTCTGTGCTCTCCAGGTTGTGGAGCATCGGATAGTATGTCGTGAGGCGGCTCGGAAGAAGCACCACTCCGATGGCACACCTTTTTGATGTTCCGGGCTGCCTCCCCCCTCCTTTCTCCGCACGACTTATCGGTGGGAAAAGGCCATGCTGAATCAGTATATCTCCTTGCTCAAACCGGGCCTGACGGCCTCCATAGTTTTCAGCGCAGTTGCCACCGCCTTCGCCACCGGCGGCGGGAACCTGCCCCTGAGCACCCTGTTGATGCTGGGAATCGCTTCTTTCCTGGCTTCTTCCGGTTCGTGCGCGATCAATCATTTTTTAGACCGCGACGTCGACGGTATCATGGCCCGCACCAAAAACAGGCCCCTCCCCTCCGGCTTCATCGAACACCCCCG
>JAUXIQ010000041.1 GCA_030620925.1 Nitrospinota bacterium | reverse complement strand
GGGCTCCGCAGTCTTCTGCGCGGAATGTTTCGATGATGAGTTTGAGAACATCCGCCCGGAGCAATTGATAATGGAAGACGACCCGGAAGCTGGTGAGATTTATTGCAACAATTGCCAGCAGCCAATCAAAAGCTGAAACTTCATAATTAACGGCAGCGGTTTAAGCGTGCTGATCGCTGTTCCCTTGATTTTCAGACGGCTTTTTTGGGCAATTACTCGCACCTCCCCGCTCCTTTGAGTAGAGGTTTGACAGTCTTGAAGTCCTGCCTGTAGATGGTGCGTGAAAATTATAATACCTGATAAATATTATCAAGCTTACTCCGGCCCGGTTTCGCTCCGGGGCAACGTGCATCAGGGCAACCGGTCGAAGTCGGCCTCTCTGTATGGCTCGAGGATTTGCGCCGCTTCTTCCCCGTAGTGGTCCGTAAATTCTTTGAGAGCGGCCTCAACCGCCTTTTCGCCGTCATTTCCAAGCTCGGAGATTATAACTTCGCCCATCGTCTTGTAGATGTGTCCGGTATGATAGTCCCAGGGCATCAGGGCCTTTTCCCGCACCTTTTTTTTCCTCCTATTCATGACCAGGGCATCTATCAAGGTTAGATTTGCGTCGTGAAAAATCAGATCGCAGCAGGAGTCTCCATTTGCCCTGTTGCCGGGTATGTCGATGGTGAGGTCGGGATTGAACCCGTGAACGATCGACTCGTCGGCCGTAGGGCAATAGCAGCGGGTATATTGTGACAGGCCGTTCTCCTCCCACGCTGTCGTCCAGCAACACTTGAAAACCTGGACGTGCAGGTGCGGTTTTCTGGCCGCTACTTTAATCTCCATCTCCCCTTTACCGGCCTCCCATTCCCCGTAGGCCCGGTAGTTCACCATGTTCGGCTCACGCCCGTCGGCTTTAATCCGCAGGGCCATGCGGCGGCCGCGCTGCTCGCCGTATTTCCAGACGGCTTTTTTGAGCACTTCCTCGCCCCTTTCTTCTCCCAGGCGCCCGATCACCTCCCTGGCGATCCAGCCGAAGAGCAGTGCGTGATGCTCGGCGGTAAAGGATGATCTGATATCGTCGCCGCTCATGAGTTTCCCTCCCTATTGATGAAATGAGGCGGTCAAAGGGTGCCGTCGCCTACCGATGCAGTACCTCAACCTCACTCGGAGAACGAACCGTCACCAGGTATGCTCCGCCCAGAACCAGCGCCGCACCGATTACGAACTCCAGGCCCAGCGGCTCGTGGAGCAGCAGCCAGGCGATGAGTACTCCGGCCAACGGCTGAAGATACATCAATATCGCCACATGGGCAGCGCTCACGCGGGAGAGCGCCCAAAAAAGCACCCCGAACCCCAGGGCGGTTACCAGCAGACCGGCATAGGCGACACCCGCCACGCTGACCGGCGTGAACTCAGGCGTCTGCCCGTTCAACAGCTCGTAAGTCGCGAATGGGACGACGCCGATGGTTCCGACAATCCCCGTTGCGGTGATAACCGGCAGGGGAGGGTGCCGCTCCATCAGGTCTTTCCCTATCACGTTGTAACAGGCCCAGGTGAACCCGGTGATCATAAAGATGGCGTCGCCCAGCACACGCTGCCCCCCGACGAACTGGCCGACGCTCTCTTTGGGCCAGAGGATCAGGGTCAATCCGGCTATTGCCAGCAGGAACCCTATCCCTCCGTATCGGTTCAACCGCTCGCCGAGCCATAGCCAGGCCAGGAAAGCGATCCAGATGGGCGAAGTGGTGGAAAGCAGAGCGATGTCCGAAGCAGTGCTCAGTTTCAAGGCCACCGATTGTGACACCTGAGCCGCGCAGAATCCCAGCAGGCCTAATAACGCCAGCTTAATTCCATCCGGGCCTCTCAGCAGTGCGAACGATTCACGCCGGTTAAGGGGGAGCAGCACCGCCATGGCCACCGCGAAGCGGAGCAGCGTGAACGTATATGGCGGAATCGCCTCCAGCGCGGGCTTGGTGAGGGGGAACATGGCTCCCCAGATAATGTTCATTCCCACCAGGGCCAGGATGGCACCACCTTGCACCGAAGTCTTTTCCGAGGTCATGGGTTTTTCACTCAGGATTCAGGTGTTGCCTTTGAAAAATGGAAGCTGCAGGCGTCGTCTCCCTCGGCTATTATGGATGAACGGGATACTTTCAGACTGTACTTTGGATTATTAAGCTCGTCCATCCAGATGTCGTCCTGTATGCAGAAAACGCGCTGTGTCATCTCCGGCGCCTCGTTTTCACTGAAGAATTCGTTGAAAAAGCACTTGCGGACGCTAACGGTGTATTCTGTTTCGCTCCGGTCTTCCTGCTCGTAGACGAAGGTACGGCCGAACCTCGCTTCGCCAATGCCTTTAAAATTCAACTTCGCCTTTTCGAAGGCCCGGTCAGGTGCATCCTGGATTATTTCAAATCGGTTCGCGAGGTATGCTTCGATCCCTTCTCCTAACCTTTCGCTCATTGCCGCACTCATGATTCCTAAAACCTTATCCTGATCCTTTATCAACGGCAGAATTACCCGATAACCCGCTAAAAGGAGAGAGCAAGTATGCAAAAACAGTCCGCTCGGGCCGTCTATTGCCCGATGGACGTTCTTCTCTCTCAACGAAGCGGCATTGGACTCGATTTCCTGCCGGATTTCAGCCCATGCTCGTTCCACGAGAGGTTCGACGCGTTTCTTTAGCTCGTCCAGAACCTTATCGCTCAGCCCTTGCACCAGGCGTTCCATCTGATCCGATGTCTCTGACATCTTGAACCTCCTTACGGTCGTCCTGAACCGAGCGCCTCGACGACGTCTTTATATATCTTGATTATATCCACCCTGGGTGAGCGGCCGGCTTCGACCGCAATTTCGTAAAATCGGTTCCGGCCGTAGCAAAACTATGCATCCTGCGCCGGTGGGTTTCTCCCCTGCTCTTCCTTTACCTTTCGGTCGAGCTGTTTGTATAGCGGGTCGTCGACATCGATAGTGTCGGGGTCTATACACCAGCGGAAAACTCCCCGCTCAGCGGCTTCGTCGAGTGTTTTCCGGTACTTGGCGAAGTTTTCCCGGACGGCGGCGGCGCGTGCCTCCCAGTCAGCTTCGATGGCCTGTACGGGACATATCTTGGCGCAGTTCCAGCAGTAGATGCAGGGCTGCTGGATGCGGGGAGGGTCCTCTTCGACGCCGATGCCATCCACAGGGCAGCCCTCTTCGCAGTCTTTGCACAGCGTACACTTGTCCATATCGATGCTCAGACGGGGCAATTCCTGCTCCATGAATTCCGGCGTGTACATTTCTGATATTTTCACCCAGTCTTCAGGAACGTGGTCCGGTGCCGGGATGAGGCTCTCATCACCCTGTGCGATGCGCTTGCTGCAAGTGATTAATTCCCTTCCGAAAGAACGCGCTTCCCCCAGCTCCTGGGCATCGGGGTGGCCGTGTGTCATGGCGGGATAGGGGTAGTAGGGCAGCGAGGAGTCGGAATAGGTGTGGTGATAGCCGATAACGGTTATGCCCTTACTTTTCAGTCGCTCCGCCATCAGGGGAAAGATGTTCCCCCAGGATGAGCCGTGGGTGGAGAAGAGGAACCATTGCTTACCGGGTAGCTGGGGCAGGCTTTCCATAAAAGAGCGGACGTTGAACGGCTCCTGGAAGTAAAAAACGGGGCATCCGAGGCCAACCAGGTCGTAATCGGCCAACGAAGCGATGTCAGCCTCGTTCATATTCGCAAGGTCACACTGGCCCGTCATATCCGCGATACCGTCGCGAATATGTTCCGCCACCTTCAGCGTACCGCCGGTCTGTGAAAAGTAAATTATCAGCGTGTTCATTTTCCTTTCCTTTCTTCAGTTTATCGCTTAGCTCATCGCCAATAATCTCCGGAACCTTATCGATCAAGGCATTATCGCCCGGTATCCGGCCGGGAAAATTTTACCGGTTGCGTCGGTTATTCGATAGCGTTGTCCTCGTTAAGCGACCCGGCCTGGTTTTCTATCTCACGTCTGATCTCCGCCCAAACACTATCCACTACGGGTTGAACACGTTTCTTCAGCTCGATGAAAACCTGATCGCTCAATTTCTGGACCAAACGCGCCATCTGATCAGAAGTCTCCGACATCTTAAATCTCCTCCGGATTAGCTTAGACGGGGCGCCTCGACGCCGCCCTTATACACCTTGAGGATGTTCGTCTTATCGTTCAAAACCGTAATATCCTTTAAGGGGTCCCCATCCACCACCAGGAGGTCCGCCAGTTTGCCCGCTTCCAGCGTACCCACGTCGTCTCCGATATCCAGGGCTTCGGCGTTGATTTTGGTGGCGGAAGTGATGACGTCTATGGGTGATCGGCCGGCCTCCACCTGGAGAGCCAGTTCTTTGGCGTTCTCACCCATGGGAGACATGGGAGAGCTAAGAAAATCCGACCCGCAGCCGATCTGGACACCCGCCTTACAGGCCATCTCGAAAGATTTGCGATGCACTTCCCGATTATCCTTCGCCTTTTTCAGCGATCCCTTCGGAATGCCCGCCTCCGCGCCCTTGGTTGCGATGGTCTCCACGATTATCAGGGTGGGGATGAAGTGGCTGTTTTGTTTGATCATCATCTCGATGACTTCATCGTCGAGATAAAACCCGTGCTCGATGGTATCAACGCCCGCCAGCAGGGCATTCTTGATGCCCCTGGTTCCCTGGGCGTGACTGGCAACTTTGGCGCCGACGTTGTGCGCTTCTTCCACCATGGCGCTTATCTCGTCGATGGTATACTGGCACGAGGTGGGGAGGTCTTTTTCCGAGAGCACACCGCCGGTCGAACAAAGCTTTATGAAGTCGGCCCCGGCGCGAAGCTGCTCGCGGGCGGCCTTGCGGCATTCGTCCGCGCCATCGGCGATCCGGCCCACCCCCCGCTGGTTGACCCATTCGATGGGGAGCGAATGAGCGGTATCACCATGACCGCCGGTCTGGGTAATGATCGCCCCGCAGGAGAGGATTCTTGGCCCGATGATGCTTCCTTCGGTGATGGCTTCTCTTAAATAGATGCTCATGTTGTTGGAATTACCGCAGCACCTCACCGTGGTGTACCCGCTGTCCAGAAGTTTCCAGACGTCCATGACCGATCTCATCCCTCTCTGTTCGGGAGGATCGATCATCAGGGTCAGGGGGTTCGTCCTGTTTATTCCCCAAAGGTGAAGGTGCGCGTCCATGAGGCCGGGCATAACCGTCTTCCCCGTAGTATCCACCACCTCCGCCCCTTTAGGGATTTTCACGGTGTCCGCCGCACCGGCGGCTTCGATCCGCTCGCCTTTGATGACCACCGCGGAGTTTTCGACAATGGCTCCGCCGCTGCCGTCGATCAACCTCCCGCCTTTTAGAACAGTGCACTGCGCATCCATTTCGCTCCTCCTCCCTGCTGCTCGGAATTTGTGCTGAATAGATGATCTATTATCCTTTAAGCGCCGCTTTTTCTTTTTTTGCCGAAATCGACCGGGACCAGGTTGACCTCCGCCAGGTCGGGGCTGCCCATCACCGCCCGCAGGACCAGCTCCTTACCCGACTCCAGGTGCTGGCCGGTGATCCGCTCCGCTTCGTCGGCGTCGCCCCTGACCAGGGCCGAGAGGACGTCCTCGTGCCCGTGCTTCCATTCGTCGCTCTTGTCGCTGAGGCTCATGCCCAGGTAGAGCATGCGGGTCATCTCGTCTAGGAGGTGCTCGATGATTCTGGTCAGCCTCTCGTTGCCGGAGGCGCGGGCGATGGTCATGTGTATTTCATGGTTGGCGCGGAGGAAGGTCTTCTGGCTTTCTTTGTCGTCGGGCTTGTAGCCTATGTTGCATATCTCGTCGAGATGCCGGATGTTATCCGTATCGACGCGGCCCACCGCCATCCGGGCGGCCGCTTTTTCGAGAAGTATGCGCAGCTCGAATACGTCCTTGATGTCGCTGATGGTCAGGGGGGTGATTACATAGCCGCTTCTGGGGAAAGCCCGAACCAGGCCCTCCTGCGCCAGCCGGGCCAGAGCGTTTCTGATGGGCGCCTTGCCCAGACCGAAGCGAGAGGCCAGTTGCGCCTCGGATACCTCTTCCCCAGGCGCCAGCTCGCAGATAATAATGCTGTCTTTAATCCGCTCGTAAGCCAGGTCGCTCTGTCGAAGCGGTATGGAATGGGATTTATAGCCTAGCTCATCCTGTCTCATCTGAGGTTTTTCTCCTCCGGGCAAAATCTTTCCGGATCAATCGACAGCGGTGCGGCAGGGCCGTCTATACTTTTTCAAGTCCATATCTGATGTTTTATCTGGTGTTATCTGACATATTAGATAATATCAATTATAATGTCAATAGGCTTTTTCGTCCTTTTTTTGCTCATGGTAAAGATCCGGGGATGTATGCTTTTCGGGAAACGCGGATTTCGACGATTAATAAGCCGGATGGAGATAAAAAAAGTAAAAAATAAATTATTTTTTTATTGACAAAAGAGAGTTGATTTGTTACAAGTTCAAAACTCTTGTGAAGAGACTTATGTTTTCATAAATGCTTTGAATATATAAGAATTCTTAGTTTTAGTCTTATTTAATTGTTTTTATTATACTGACATCGATAATTAAGAACAGATGAAGATAAAAAGGGTATATCCCATACGTTTTAAAACATGGTGAGAGATTGAAGTAAGTTTTTTCTCGTCTTCGGTAAGGGGAAGTAAGAGATGAAAAGTTCACTAAGGATGTTGGCAGTAGTACTCGCAGTGGCTGTAGCAGTCCTGGTAACAGCAGGACCGTCATCAACGCAGCCTATGACCGATCTGGGTACTCTCCGCGGAGATGAGAGCGAGGCTGTGGCCATCAATAACAGCGTTAACGGCTCCTTTCAGGTAGCGAGCAATAGCAATATCCCCTCCCGGTTGGCTTATACGTACGCCGTTCTTTGGAAAGATGATTTCCCTCTCCCACAGCCTGAGAAACGGATGCAAGACGTTGAGGATGATGTTCAGGACCTGGTTGAGAGTGCTACTATCGAGGAAGGTTGGGGCAATTCGCTCAACGCGAAACTGGAAGCGGTGAAAAATACGATGGGTAAGGGGAGGACTCAGGTTTCTTGCAGCGTGCTTCAGACGTTCATCAACCAGGTGGAGACGATGTTAAGCGCTGGATGGATGTCGCCGGCGGAAGCACAAGCGTTGATAGATGAAGCAAATAATGTGATGTTCGAATTGCGCTGTTAAAGAGGAGATGAAAAAGAACGGGCGAAAGTATAAGAGCCCATTTATCGGGAAGTGATTTAACTAAAAAGGCGGGGCGTGGAATTGCCCTGCTTTTTTTATTGAGGTATCGATTTGTAAGCTTGTTTAAGATGTTACTGACTATTAATATTGGAGAATGATTGACAAAGAACGGTGTTAGTTGCATAATACAACTATCTTCCGGCGATTGTTAAAGAAAGATTGTCAGTGCGGCGCGTAAGGGTTAAGAAGCGGGGGCGTTGTAATGAGCGATGAAAGGAGCAGGGAAACACAGAAGATCGCTGATGTTTCCTGTTCGGCGGCGGAGGAGTCGGTGGGCGGCGCCTGTTGTCCCCCGGAGGGTGAGGCTCAGGATAGCCTTCCCAGCCTGGAGCAGCCCTTCGTGGCGGGCGCTGTTGAGACTCCCGCCGGAACCGTGCCTCAGGTCTCATCTTCTCTTGTGAGGGCCGACCGCCGGGGCGGTATTAAGTCCCGCTGGGGAGTTGCCCGCATGCACTACACGGTGGACCCCGGCCTTTACGCCCTGGGAAACCCCGACGACAAGTCCCCCGTCATGGTGTCGGCCAACTACAAGATGAGTTTTGATCATCTACGCGTGGCCCTGCCGGGCCGCGACGCATGGATACTGGTCCTGGACACCAAGGGCATAAACGTCTGGTGTGCGGCGGGGAAGGGGACCTTCGGGACGGAGGAGCTTGTCCGACGCATAGAGTCCAGCGGCCTGGCGCAGGTGGTTTCTCACAGGGAGCTGATAGTGCCCCAGTTAGGGGCCCCTGGGGTGGCGGCGCACCAGGTAAAGAAACTTTTCGGATTCAGGGTGATATACGGGCCTGTTCTTGCCAGGGATTTACCCGCTTTCATCGATGCGGGCTTTAAAGCGGCGCCGGAAATGAGACTGAAGACGTTCACCACCCGGGAGAGAATGGAGCTGGTGCCCATTGAGGTGGTGTTGGTTTTGAAATGGTACGCCCTCATACTCCCCGCTTTCTTCTTCCTGGGCGGGCTGGGCGGACCTGCCGGATACTGGGCCAACGCCTTGAATTACGGTCTGTTCGCCGTGCTCGCCCTGTTATGTGCGCTGGCGGCGGGTGGCGTTTTGACCCAGCTTCTGTTGCCCTGGCTGCCGGGCCGCGCTTTCTCCCTGAAAGGGATCAGCATGGGCCTGATAACAGCGGCGGTACTGGCCCTTTTCCGTGCGGGAAGTTTGAGCGGTTTGGCAGGACTTTTCGAAATCCTGGGCTGGTTTTTGCTGGTTCCGGCCTTCGCGGCCTACATGGCTATGAATTTTACCGGCGCTTCCACCTACACCTCCCTTTCAGGTGTCAGGAGAGAGATGAGATGGGCCGTGCCCCTGGAAATAACGACCGGTGGGGCGGGGTTATGTCTCTGGCTGGTATCGCGGTTCATCGCCTGAAAGGATTATAAAGAGGGGACAACCGGTTTAATTAGTTGTGCTTAAGGGTTTTTATTGATGACCCCTATACATAGAGATACCGCTATGACCCGGAACTTTTTTCGTTCAGCAGTTATCCCTGCTATTTGCATTTTTCTGCCGGGATTGTTGGCATATGGCATCTTAACCGGGATCGTACATGCCGACGGGGTGAATCGGTGGGAGAAAGCCGACCAGGAGACGGTTCGGCTGGCACCCGCGGGCTTGACGCATCTTCCGGATGTAGTCGTGAGAGAATTGGGCAAACGCAGCTGTTCCATACCGCAGATGTGGGATGGTGATAAACCGCACAACGGCATCTCCGGTGAATTTAAAAAGCCGGGCCAAACCGATTGGGCTGTTTTGTGCTCAATCAGGAGGCGTTCGGTCATTCTTGTCTTCTGGAACGGGTCTGCTGATAAAGTCGAAGTGGTCCCTAGCAGCGACTCCGCGGATCGGAATTGGCTCCAAGGGATAGGAGGAAACAGGGTTGGTTTCGGCAGGGCCATTGGCGCTGTCGGCAAAGACTATATTATCGATCACTATCGAGCTTACGGAGGCCCCGCACCACCGCCAATCGATCATGCAGGGATCAATGATGCCTTCGTGGAAAAGGCCTCCATCGTATATTACTGGTACGAAGGGAAGTGGTTACAACTACAGGGAGCGGACTAAGTATTCGCTTTCGGCACAACTTGAGGAGATTGAGAGATGGGACAACTGGTTTACCTCAAGGACGTGGTTACTCTACAGGTCGACAAAGAAAAATGCACCGGCTGCGGCATGTGCATGGCGGTCTGCCCGCACGCGGTTTTGGCTGCGGATAACGGGAATATCAGGGTCGAAAACCGGGACGCATGCATGGAATGCGGGGCCTGCGCCATGAACTGTCCGGAGGGGGCTATTGCGGTGCAGGCAGGCGTGGGCTGCGCCACGGCCGTCATCAGGTCCGCCATGGGTGCCAAGGAGTCGTCGAGCTGCTGCTCGATAGAGCTGGAGAGGAGCGTCGGGGATTGTGCTCCTGAGCAAAAAGAGTCCGACCGGGGCAATTGCTGCTAAGTAATTCCCCATCAGCCGCGCGGCCGTAGGGGCAGGGCTTGCCCTGCCCGAAAGGGGTTCATTCCCGCCACACGCGGGACCGCCCCTACGACTCCGCATCGTGTCATTCTGAGTGCAGCGAAGAATCTCGCCTACCCTAGCAAGCCCGTGTTCTTTTGCGCTTTCAAAATCCCCCTCCCCTTAATCCCCTCTACCGGACCGCCTGCCGCGGCAGGCGGTTGCTCCTACCCACCCCCGTTGCTTAAGCAACCTCCAATCGCTTAAAATGGTTTAATATTCAATGGTTTACACCATGTGCGCATAATACCGTTAATCCTATAAAAACCCTATAAAATTAAGC
>JAUXIQ010000425.1 GCA_030620925.1 Nitrospinota bacterium | reverse complement strand
TCTTCCTATTATCATCTGAGTTTAATGGCGAAACCTCACGCGGCAGGCGCGATGGTTAATATTTTTGTGTTCAAGCAACCCCTGAATTCAGGGGGTTTTGGACGCTAAACACTTGATTATAAAGGGTTTACGGATAACTAACGGTTGCCGGGCCGCACAGCGTAAACTATTGATTTTATACGCATTATGTAGGTTCGGAGACTGCTTAAGCAAGGGGGGTGGGTAGACCAACCCCTGCTCCGAAAATTTAAAATGGCTCTTTATGTCCGATTTAGACCCGTAGCTATTGACATAACAGGATGGGAGAACTAAAATTGTGTCGGCGGCGTAATGAAGCATCGCCTCTCAGAAAAGCCGATACCGATAGTGCCGAAGTGGCGGAACTGGCAGACGCGCTAGATTCAGGGTCTAGTGAGGTTTATCCTCGTCGGGGTTCGAATCCCCGCTTCGGCACCACCCTCCGAACAATTGTGCACACCGCCCGATCTTTTTTCGTTTATATATGACTATCTGTGTGCAATTATATCCACAAGTTATATATTACAGATAATTCACGTCAATTTAATGGTCCCCGAAAATATAAAACATTCATTTCCTAAGGCTGAGGCCGAAAGAAGGAGGAATAATGAGAGCTACCATGCAGTTGAAAGTCGGCGACCCGGCCCCTGATTTCACTTTACCCGCCACGGGAGATACCGCGGGCAAGGGCCAGCCGCAGAAGAGCATCTCTTTGAGCGATTACAAGGGCAAAAAGAACGTGGTTCTGGCCTTCGTGCCCGCCGCATTCACACCCGTCTGAACGGTGCAGATGCCTGCATACGAGGAAGACCTTTCCGAGTTTGACAGGTACGATACCCAGGTGTTGGGTATAAGCGCCGACAACGTCCCCACCAGCGAAGCGTGGGCCAAATCCATGGGAACCCTATCCTATCCGCTGCTGAGCGATTTCTGGCCCCACGGATACGCCGCCGTGAAATACAGCATCCTGCGGGAAGAAGGGATAACCGAGCGGGCGCTGTTCATCGTGGATAAGGAGGGCATTATCCGCTACATCGACATCCACGACATCAGCACACAGCCCGACAACGCAGAGCTGATAAAAGTTCTCAAAACTCTTTAGAGGTCCGTTCCCGATGGAAATCTCCAGATTGTGTATTCCGTATACCCCTTTCGAAGGGGAGCTCGGCGTGAGCAGGGTGTGCATGGTGAGCAGCACCGGCGTGCACCTGGACGACCAGGAACCTTACGACACCGAGGGCGACACCTCCATCAGGATCATACCCGGCGACGCTGACAGCTCGAAACTGATGATCACCCATACCCACTACGACCATGCCGACGGGGACAGGGACGTAAACGTCCTCTTCCCCATAGACCGGCTCCGGGAGCTGACCGAAGAGAGGCTTATCGGAGGCATAACCGACACGCACATCGCCATGGGGTTCACGCAGTCGTTCAGGGAGCTGAGGGATAACACCCTCCCCCTGATAGCCGAAGAGATCAAGAACAACAAGGCGGACATCGTGTTCATGACCGCGGGCTGACCTCTCTGCCATCGGGCGGTCGTCTCGATACAGAGGGGAGTGGAGATGACGGGAGTGCCCACCGTGCTCATAACCGTCGAGCCGGAGCAATCCCGCATGGCCCGCCCTCCCAGGGCGCTGTGGCCGGTGGATTACGGGTTGGGAAACCCCCTGGGCATGCCGGAGGATGCGGAGGTGCAGAAGAAAATCATCCGCGAGGCGCTTGACCTCGTGGTAAACCCCTCAGAGCCGGGCAGGACTTACGAGCTCAAGCTCTGATGCGGCCGCACCCATCCATCATATAGAGCCGTAGCCCTGGTATTCGCCGAAGACTTCGCGGAACACGTCGCATATCTCGCCCAGGGTGGCGTAGGCTTTCACCGCTTCCAGAACGGGCGGGATGACGTTTTTGCTCTCGTCCTCAGCGGCGGCTTTGACCGATCGCAGGGCTGAGGTAACGGCCTTATCGTCCCGGCTGCGTTTAACCTGCTCCAGATTCTTCTTCTGCTTCTCTTCTGCCTGCACCCGTTTATCGGGGTCGTAAGGATGCTGGACCAGCCGGCTGGTGACGACATCCAGTTCCTCTTCGCCCAGGAAGCTGTTTACGCCGACCACTATGCGCTCGCCTGACTCCACCTCCTTCTGGAACTGGTAGGCGCTGCGGGCTATCTCCTGCTGCATGTAGCCCTGCTCTATGGCGCTCACGGAGCCGCCCAGGGAATCGAGCTTCTCGATTATTTCCCAGGCCTCTTCCTCGATCTGGTTGGTCTTTGACTCCATGTAATATGAGCCGGCGAAAGGGTCTATTACGTCTTTGAGCCGGGCCTCGTACTGGATGATGCGGGCCGCGTCTTCTGAGAGCTGCTGCGCTTCCAGGCTCCAGCCCAGGCCCAGGGGCTCGTCGTAGGGGGGCTCAACGCTGGGGTTATCCCCCACCATGGCGGCGGCCACTCCGCCCAGCACGGCTCGGGTGAGGTTGTTGAGGGGGCGTTGTGCGCTGGTGCTGTAGTAGCCGCTCATGGCCCCGCCGACGTGCATGTAAGCCCAGTTCCTGGGGTCCTTGGCGCCCAGGCGCTCACGCATTATCTTGGCCCACATGCGACGGGCGGCGCGGTGGAGGGCGATTTCTTTGAGGATT
>JAUXIQ010000076.1 GCA_030620925.1 Nitrospinota bacterium | reverse complement strand
CCGAATTGATACCTACAAGCGGCACATGCCCGCTGAGCTTCCCGAAGAGGTGAAAGGCCATGCAATCGAGACCGGCCACACCGAACGAATCGGTGTCACCCGGTCGTCCGCCACCCCCCTCGGTGAAGAATATCAAAGGGAGGCGCTGTTGCTCCGCCAGCTCAAACATTCGATCCTTCTTTTTGTGGTTCTGCTGGCCCTGGGTACCCGCCAGGACCATGTAGTCGTACGACATGACTACGCAGCGCGCCTTTTGGTCCTCAAAAAGGTGTCCGTTCACGCGGCCGATCCCTGTAACCAGCCCGTCGGCCGCCGTGCGCTGAATCAAATCCTCTATAGAGCGCCGCTTCCGCTGTGCGGCGATGACCAGCGGGCCGTACTCCACGAATGTCCCCGGATCGCACATATCCAATATATTCTCGCGGGCTGTGCGCTGTCCTCTCTTCCTTCTCTTTGCCACCTCGTCCGGCCGAGCGTCATCGAGCGTGATTTCATGGCGTTGGTGCACCTCGGCGAGATCGGGACGCAGCTCATCCAGATCGACCTCCTTCTGTACATCCTCCTCCGACGACTCTACCTCTTGCTCCTCGATGAAGGCGAGCGGATGGCCCTCAAACACAGTGTCGCCCTCTTCCACCGCCAGCCGCACGATCACACCGCTGGCTTCGGCCGCTATAACATGCTCCATCTTCATGGAATCCATGACCAGTATCTGCTGGCCCTCGCGCACAAGCTCGCCTTCGCGCACATCGATGCTCACGATAGTGCCCTGCATGAGCGCTTTAATCACCACGGTATTCTCATATCCCGTCATGTCGAAAGCCTGCGAATCCGGGGCGGTGTCGGCCGCCTGCGGTGCTGTCGGCGCGCTGATGTTGCCCCTGCCGTAATCCAGGACAGCGAGCGGGTCTACTACATCCACCTTGGCGCCGGCATGGGCGCGCTCCACTGATTGGTCGAAGAAGAGCCTCGGATGGGTGGCGTTTTCAGGCGTAACAAGCTCCCCGATGTGGTCCTCTACGAAGCGGGTATGGACACGATTGGCTGCGAACTCGGGGTGCCGCAGCAGGCTCTGCAGAAACGGTATGTTGGTAAGCACACCTTCCACCTTGAACTCACAGAGAGCACGATAGGTCTTGGCCACCGCATCGGCAAAGTTCGGCGACGTCGAATGCCCGATCAGCTTGGCCAGCAGAGAATCGAAGTTGTGACTGGAGCGATAGCCAACGTAACCGCAGGTATCGGTCCGCACCCCGTGACCCGACGGCGCCTCGAATGCCGCCAGCGTTCCACCCGCGGGCCGGGTGCCGCCGTCTGCTTCCATCGTCTCCATGTTGATGCGTACCTGCACCGCAAACCCTCGCGGCGCAGGCACATCAGCCTGCTCCAGCCCCAGCTCCGCCAGCGAGCTCCCAGCCGCCAGTTGAAGCTGGATTTTCACCAGGTCAACACCCGTCACTTCTTCCGTCACCGTATGCTCGACCTGCAGCCTGGGGTTGGTCTCCATAAATGCGTAAGCCGCCTCATCGTCCATCGCGTCCGCGTCGACCAGGAATTCGAAGGTGCCGACGTTGTGGTAGCTCACAGCCTCGGCCAACCGGATGGCATCCGCAGTGATTCGTTCGCGCAGGCCCGGTGTTAATCCGGGGGACGGCGCGATCTCGGCTATCTTTTGATGCCGCCTCTGGATACTGCATTCGCGCTCCCCGAGGTGGCTCACGGCGCCGGACCCGTCGCCGATGATTTGCACTTCGATGTGCCTGGCGCGCGCCATCAACTGTTCAACATATACATCGGAGTTCCCTAAGGCCTGCAGGGCCTCCGACTGGCAGCGGGTGTAGGCATCTTCGACCTCATCGGGGCCGAACACCGCCCGCATGCCGCGACCGCCGCCGCCCGCCACCGCCTTGATCATCATCGAGCTGCCATCCCCCAACGACAAAAGAAACTCTTTGGCCTGATCCAGGGTGACAGGGCCCTGTGTGCCCGGCAGCAACGGCACTCCACACTCCTCAGCCAGTGACCGCGCCCGCGCCTTATCACCGAATATCTCGAGTGTCTCCGCGGTCGGCCCCACAAAAGTGATTCCCTCTTCAGCGCAGCGCCGGGCAAACCCCACGTTCTCGCTCAGAAAGCCGTAGCCCGGGTGGATAGCGTCGCAGTCGCACTCCCTGGCGATGGTCAGGATTTGTTCAACGTCCATGTAGGCCGAGACGCCAGAGCCGCTCAGCGGGTGGGCTTCGTCCGCCCTGCGCGTGTGGAGCGATTGGGCGTCGTCTTCCGAAAAGACCGCCACCGTGCGGATACCCAGTTCAGCAGCGGTACGCATGATGCGTAAGGCAATTTCACCTCGATTAGCCACCAATAAACTCATGCTCAGAGGACTCATAGGAATTTGCTTTCTCGAAAACATGGTGTGAGTTGATAAGAATTTGCTTATGTGAGGACGGAGTTTAGGGGAATCAGGCTTGTGTGTCAAGTTCAAATGACACACGGGCATTTCCAGTCGCGCATCATGGCTGTCTAAAGTCTCTGGTTTGAGAGACGGCGTTCTGCCAGCCCCGATAAAGTCTATTTGCCTCCTTACGTTTCATGCGGGGGGAGAACTTTTGCTCCAGCTCCCAGTTATTGACTATCTGCTGCCTGTTTTCCCAGTAGCCCACAGCCAGACCAGCCATATAGGCGGCCCCCAACGCGGTGCTTTCGGTGACCGCCGCCCGCAATACCGGTATGCCCAATATGTCGGCCTGGAACTGCATCAGAAAATCGTTGGCCGCCGCCCCGCCGTCCACGCGCAGTTCACCGGCCTTGATGCCTGAGCTCTCCACCATGCACTCCAGGACGTCCCTGGTCTGATAGGCCATGGCTTCCAGCGCCGCCCGCACCAACTGCGCCCTGCCCGTCCCCCTGGTTATTCCGAATATGGCCCCCCGCGCCTCCATGTCCCAGTACGGGGAACCCAGGCCCACGAAAGCCGGAACCAGGAAAACGCCGCCCGTATCCTCAATGGATTCGGCCAGTTCCCGGCTTTCTTCTGAATTCTGGATGATGCCCAATTCGTCCCGCATCCACTGGATGGTTGCTCCGGTGGTGAAGATGCTGCCCTCCAGAGCGTATTCCACCTCATCGTCTATGCCCCAGGCCACGGTAGTCAGCAGGCCGGGATAGACTTCCGGTTGTCCGCTGCCAACGTTCATGAGCAGGAAGGAGCCGGTGCCGTAAGTATTCTTCATCATTCCCGGACTATGGCAGGCCTGCCCGAAGAGGGCCGCCTGCTGGTCCCCCACCACGCCTCCTATGGGGATGGGATGTCCGAAAAGCTCTTCGACGGTTTCACCGAACAGCGTGCTTGAGGGTTTGACTTCCGGCAGACAGGCTTCGGGAACCCGGAACAGGTCCAGCAGTTCCCCGTCCCATTCCAGCTTTGCAATATCGAAGAGCATGGTTCTCGAAGCGTTGCTGTAATCGGTGGCATGCACCCGCCCGCCGGTGAGGTTATAGATGAGCCAGCTATCCACGGTGCCGGCCAGGGCCTCTCCTTTTTCCGCCTTCTGCCTGAGTCCGGGAACGTTTTCCAGCAGCCAGGCTATCTTGGTGGCGGAAAAATATGCGTCGATGGTGAGCCCCGTCTTTTGCCGGATTAACTCCTCAAAGCCCTTTTCCTTGAGATTAACGCATTCCGGCGAGGTGCGCCTGCACTGCCAGACGACTGCATTATGCAGCGGGTTACCTGTTTTCCGGTCCCAGACTACAATTGTTTCCCGCTGATTGGTGATGCCCACCCCGGCTATCTGTTCCCCCTCCAGGCCCGCCTCGAAGATGGCCCGCTTGGCGACTTCGATTTGAGTGGACAATATTTCCTGCGGGTCGTGCTCCACCCAACCCGGTTGGGGGTAGATTTGTTTTAAAGGCCGTGAATCCATGGATACCGGTCTACCAGTGTCGTCGAAGACGACAGCCCTGGAGCTGGTTGTACCCTGGTCGAGACTGAGTATGTACCCTTCCATCGGAGTGAAAAGCCCCCCCCCGAAGTAACGCATAAAAAAAAGGCGGCCTCTGTGTAAGAGGCCACTCAACGGATTATGTTCAGGTTACCACCGCCAAGGCCGCCTGTCAATATGGCACGCAGGGGCTGGTGTAGGGGCGGGTTTTTAACCCGCCCTATTGGGGCGTATGCAATACGCCCCTACAACAGATGTTCACCCGCCCTTAGCCCCTCTCTTCAAGGGAGGGAGACTCTGGTAACCTGTGAAATCCTGAATGGTTGATAGGGGCGCCCCGCGGAAGGCGGGACCGCGACCTGGGCAGGCACGAGACCTGCCCCTACAATCGCGTCAGGAAGGCGCCCATACCTGGCTCTTGTAGGAGCGGCATCCTGCCGCGATTCTGCCTGCAATAAATTTCCCCTCCCCTGGCCCCGCCACACGCGGGGCAGGCATGGAGGGGATTAAGGGGAGGGGGGCTGTAAAAGCACGAAGAAAGCGGGCACCCCAGGGCAGGCGAGATTCTTCGCTTCGCTAAGAATGAGAGTGGCGGATGGTCGTTTTTACCTTTCGAATCATGGCGGGATGCCGCTACCATCCACACTCCTGACAAGCTCTTTAAGAAGGTATACGCCTTGACGCTGTCGAGCCAAAACATAATAAGGTTATTCACTATGTAAGACCAGCTATTTTATGCTATATTCACGCTGGTATCTCTGCCCTTAAATTCCTGCGCTACAGATAAAGAGTTTTTTTAATATTTTTGGTGCTTATACTTAAACGGGCAACTCACAAGGAGGTAAAAATGGTCGGGATAAGGTCTTTTGGAGGATATATACCAAAGACGCGCCTGGCAAGAGACGAAATAGCCAAAGCCTGGGGCTCTGGCTCCATGGGGGGCGAGAAGGCAGTATGCAATCATGACGAAGACTCCCTCACCATGGCCGTCGAGGCGGGCATTAACTGCATTGAAGGCATAGACCCCAAAACCGTGGATGGAGTATACTTCGCCTCAACTACCCCGCCCTATAAAGAAAAACAGAGTTCAACGCTTATCGCCACCGTCCTCGATCTGGGCAGGGAGACCATCACCGCAGACTTCACCGACTCGCTCAAAGCGGGCACCACGGCGTTGCGTGCCGCCATGGACGCCGTTAAAAGCGGCTCAGCCAAAAACGTGGTGGTCGCCACCGCCGACGCACGCCCCGCAGAGCCCGAGAGCATGTTTGAACAGACCTTCGGGGACGGCGCCGCCGCCCTCCTCATCAGCGATCAGGACGTCATCGCCACCATCGAGGAAACATACTCCATCGCCGATGAAATTGTGGGCCTCTATAGGCGAGACAGCGACAACTACGTCAGACAGTTCTCCACAAAGTTCGACTCCCAGTTCGGTTACTCGGCCAACATGGTGGAAGCAGTTTCAGGGTTGCTTAAAAAGTCGGGCGCGCAGCCCGGCGATATCACCAGGGCATGCCTTTACGCCCCGGACCCCAGGAGCCTGCTGGGCGTAGCCAAGGCGCTCAAGTTAGACGCCAAAACACAACTGCAAGACCCCCTCTTCCTGGGCGTGGGAGACACCGGCACACCGCTTTCGCTCATGATGCTGGTAAACGCCCTGGAAAAATCCAGAGCCGGAGACACCATCCTGGTGGCCAGCTACGGAGACGGCAGCGACGCCATGCTTTTCAAGGTCACCGACAACATAGAAACAATATCGCCCCGCCGCGGTATAGACGCCTATCTGAACAGCAAGATGCCCATCGGCAACTACGAGAAATACGTCCGCTACCGCAATCTGATGCAGAAAGACAAGGGCACCCCCTTCTCATCGGCCACCCTCCTGTGGAGGGAGAGGAAGCAGAATCTAAGCCTCTACGGGGTGAAATGCGGTAACTGCGGCCAGGCCCAATACCCCATGAACAGGGTCTGCCTCAAGTGCGGAAAGCGGGATAAAATGGAAGAGCTGAAGATGGCCAGGAAGGGAAAAGTGTTCACCTTCACCCTGGACTACCTGGCTTCGGGCCCCGAACTACCCGTACCCAGAACGGTGATAGACCTGGAGGAAGGTGGCAGAATATTCCTTCAGATGACCGACTGCGATCCGCAAAGCGTGAAAATAGACACTCAGGTGGAGCTGACCTTCCGCAAAATCCATGAAGGCGGCGGCTTCAAAAATTACTATTGGAAATCACGCCCTGCGATGGGTTGATAAGTTTATATGTAAGAGGAGGGATAAGATGAGCTTAAAAGATAAGGTAGCGGTTATCGGTGTCGGTTGCTGCAAGTTCGGTGAAAACTGGACGCAGAGTCAGGAGGATATGCTGGTGGAGGCGGCTTACGATGCGTACGGAGACGCCAGAATCGAGCCAAGCCAAATCCAGGCCGCCTGGGTGGGCATCCAATATGCGTCGACGGGCATGGCCGGCATCGGCCTTGCCGACCCCTTAAAACTTTACGGAATCCCCGTCACCCGCTGCGAGAATTTCTGCGCCTCAGGTATGGACGCCTTCCGCAACGCCGTGTTCTCCGTCGCCGCAGGCGTCTACGACATAGTGATGGCGGCGGGCGTGGAGAAATTGATGGATGCCGGCTCCCGCGGCCTGCCCGGAACAGGCGGGGGACACCCTTTCATAGGTGGAGTATCGGCGCCGGGCATGTTCGCCATGGCAGCCAACAGGTATATGGATAAATACGGAATCACCAAGGAGACCATGGGCAAGGTAGCAGTAAAAAACCATTACAACGGAGCGGTTAACCCCAAGGCCCATTTCCAGCGAGAGGTGGACCTGGAAACGGTCGTAAACGCCCCCATGATAGCCAGCCCCCTGGGACGGTTCGACTGCTGCGCCATGACCGACGGGGCGGCGGTGGCCATCATCTGCCGGGCGGACATGGCCAACAAGTTCCGTGACGACCCGGTGTACGTCAAAGGGCTGGGGCTTTCGGTCTATACCGGACAGCCGAACTACGACCCCAACTTCGACTATCTCGGCTTCTCCTCCACCCAGCATGCAAGCAGTGAGGCTTACAAACAGGCCGGTGTCTCAAACCCCCGCAAAGAGATATCCTTCGCCGAGGTGCACGACTGCTTCACAATCACTGAAATATTGAACTACGAAGACCTGGGGTTCTGCAATAAGGGTGAAGGGGGCAAGTTCATAGAAGAGGGCATCTCCAGCATCGAGGGCGAACTGCCCGTTAACCCAAGCGGCGGCCTCAAGTCCTTCGGCCACCCCATCGGCGCCACCGGAGTGAGGATGATCTACGAGCTCACCAAACAGCTCCAGGGGAGGGCGGATGGACGGCAGGTCAAAAACCCCGAGCTGGGCCTGGCTCATAACCTGGGCGGCCCCGGCTCCGTAGCCTGCGTGGCTATCCTGGGCTGGTAAGGGGAAAGAAAAACGGCAGCGTAAAAAAACAGGGTAGGGATAAAATCCCTACCCTGTCTACATTTCAAACCGAATAAATCGAAGTTGAAAACCCGAGGATAAATTACTTGCTGTCGGTAGCCTCTTCCTTGGCCTTTTCCTTCGCCTCTTCCTCGGCCTCTTCTTTCTTGGCCTCTATTTCCGGAGCTTCCTCTTCTTGCGGGGGAGGAGCTTTCAACGCCTTTTTAAAGTTCTGGATGCCTTCTCCAAGCCCTTTGCCTATGTCAGGAATACGCCTGGCTCCGAAGATAACGATGATTATCACCGCAATTGGGAGAATCTCCTGAATACCTATGCCGCCGCCGAACATATTCCTTCTCCACTTTTAAGAGATAGATTAACAAACTCACATAACATCACAAGAAATATACACTTTTTTAAAAAACCTGTCAAACACTAAAAAATATTTCCGTGCTACCCGGAAGGTACGTGGCAGGGGCGTATGCAATACTATCAATCACCGGTTTCTTCATGGGCGCGCCGGTCCGGCGTGTGGCGAGACTCCGTTCAGAATGACAGGATGCAGAGTCGGCGGGGTGTCCCGCGCCGCGGGACCATCCCACCGACACCCAACGGCCCATATAATGTTCT
>JAUXIQ010000439.1 GCA_030620925.1 Nitrospinota bacterium | reverse complement strand
GGCAGATGGAAGTGTTGAGCGGGCCCTTTGCGGAAGCAGGTATGGAGGCTATCTTCATTTCAGATTTCGCCGTCAAAGAGATCAACGCCATGGGGGGGGTGAAGATAGACGGCAAGATGGTGAAGATCGACAAGCGGAACTACGACTCCGCCTGCAACCCCGAACAGGGCATCAACGTCACCCGCAAGATGGCCAATGTGGACAAGGCGCTGGTGATAGCGGGGCCTTCCTGCTCCAGCGTGGCGGAGCCGGTCTACGGGCTGTTCCAGAAGAAGCTGGGCGACGCCAACGACATCGGCCTCCAGGTGACCATCTTCACCGATATAGCCACCAAGTTCGGACTGGAGCGGCTGACTCCGTGGGCTTTCCGCAACACGGGCAACGAGAAGATCATGTACGACGACGTGTTCGGCAAGTTGAAAAAATATCACGGGGTAAAAACGATCGCCGTGGGTTACGAGAAGAATTTCACCCATTCCAGGGGAACCTACGAGTCGGGCTTCATGCCGGCGGCGAAGAAACACGGCCTGAAGATCATAGAGGTCCAGAACTGGCTGCTGGACGACACCGATTTCTCCGTTCAGATCACCAAGCTGCGCAGGGCCAAGGCTGACATGCTGGCCACCGGCGCCCACCATCCCTCAATGTGCCGGGCCATGCAGGAGGCCAAGAGGCAGGGCTGGACGCCCAAGATACACGTGGCCATAACCAGCGCCGCCGTCCAGCAGACCCTGGACGTGTGCAAAGACGTGGCTGAGAACATAATCATCCCCACCAGTTTTCTGGCCCTGCCCGGCCGCCCGGGGGAGGTATACAACAACATCCTGAAGGCTTCCAACGACAAGTGGCACATGAGCCACCACAACTCGGCAAGCTACGAGGTCTTCTGGATCATTAAAAAGGTCATCGAAGACGCGGGCATAAAGAACCGCCCAGATACCCTGCAGGAGGACCGCAGGAAGTTCAGGGATGCCATGACCAGGGTAAAAAATTTCCCCGGCCTGATGGGAGCCATCAGCTTCGACAAGTGGGGGCAGGCCATAAAGGAACACTCCATAGGGCAAGTGAAAGGCGGCAAGTGGACCAAATGGGACCCGACGGCAAAGTAGCCGATTAGAAAACAGAAGGTTCATCCGGCTCTGAAACAGGGGGCGGGCCTTACCGGCTCGATTGGCTGAGGGCTCGTCCCCGTTTATCCTGCTCCGTTTACCGGGGCAGAGCTCAGGGAGAGAAATGGTAGACATAATCCAGAACCTGTTCAACGGTCTCCTGTTCGGTTCCTCCTATGCACTGTTCGGCATAGGGTTCACCATGATTTTCGGCGTTATGAAGAGGTTCAACATAGCCTACGGCGCCACCATCATGGCCGGGACGTACATGGGGCTGATGGTCCTTCTCTACAAGGGGCCCTTCATACTGGCCCTGATCCTCTGCGTTATAGTCGCCGCCGCGGTGGGGGTCATGGTGGAGCGGGTCTGCTTCCGCACCCTCAAAAATCCATCCCCCCTGGCGCCGGTCATGGCCACCATAGGCATGCTCATCCTGCTGGAAGAGGTGATGGTGCGCATAACCCAGGGCACCACCTTTATGTTCCCCAGCCCTTTCGGCTATAAAACTTATAGCCTGGGGGCTTTCTACTTCCGCCCCGACTACCTGACCATGCTAATCATGGGAGCCGCATCTACTGTGTTGCTATATTTCCTCATCTATAAGACACGGTTCGGAATGGCCATGCGCAGCATCGCTGAAAATCCCCCCGCCGCCACCCTGCTGGGGGTGAACATGGACAAAGTGAGCATGGGCATCTTCGCTATAACCTCAGCGTTGGGGGGCGCCATCGGGTTTATGGTCTCCATCAGCACAAATCAGATCACCCCCACCTTCGGTCTCACCGCCACCATAAAAGGGTTCGTGGTGATGATACTGGGGGGCAATAGGAAGCATTCCGGGCGCCATCATCGGGGGGCTGCTACTGGGCGTGGTGGAGTTTCAGGGGTTGTGGTTCCTGGGGGTGGACTTACAGGGACATGCTGGCATATTCGCTCCTCTTCGTCTTCCTGGTGTTCAGACCTTGGGGCCTGATGGGCAGGCCGGAGGAAATGTAAATAATAATAGGGAGCTTTTAAACGTGGAATATTGGATCAGCGTCTTCAGTCTTCTGGGCATACATGCGATGATGGCCCTCAGCGTCTACATAATCATGTCCACCGGCCAGGTGACCTTCGGGCAGCAGGGCTTCTTCGCCATAGGTGCCTATTTCGCCGCTTTTTGCACCGCCATGTGGGGCTTCTCTCTGTTAACCGCCATGATTCTGTCCGGCCTGGTAGCGGCGGCCTTCGGGCTGGCCGTGGGTTTCCCTGCACTGCGCATCAGGGGCTTCTACCTGGCCATCGCCACCCTGGCTTTTGCGGAAATCGTGCGCCTCTTCTTTCTTAACCTCACCTACCAGAAGGAAATAGGAGGCAGGCTCATAGGCCCCGACGGAGCCCACGGCTTCCGGCACATCGACTATATCGTCCATCACCAGCTAACCCTGCCGAAATATATGGGCATAATCTACCT
>JAUXIQ010000132.1 GCA_030620925.1 Nitrospinota bacterium | reverse complement strand
TTCAACGCAGCGGTTACGGGTTTTTCTTCCCGTCGCAAATCGCTATAGGAAAACCATTCTCTCCCACTTGAGATCGCTTTAGAAAGGGTATCAGAGAAGAGCAGCTGTGAAACGTCCAATCAAGATGGTGGGGAGGGAAGGATTCGAACCTCCGAAGGCTGAGCCGGCAGATTTACAGTCTGCTCCCTTTGTCCACTCGGGAACCTCCCCGGCTATTAAATGGAGCTGGCGAAGGGACTCGAACCCCCGACCTGCTGATTACAAATCAGCCGCTCTACCACTTGAGCTACGCCAGCAGTATGGATATCACTTAAACATATATTATTAAATAAGATTATTTTAGATTAGTCAAGGACAAAGCAGTTCGCACATAATATAAAATTTAAGCATCAAATTGCAAGTTTTTTCTTCACTTTTTAATAAATTTATATCATTTTTTTTCTTTTTCTCTTTTTTGCTCTCTCTGCCTCACTATTTCGTACATTATTATTGCCGCGGCGGAAGCGGCATTTAACGACGAAATCTTACCTGTTACAGGTATTCTGACCACCTCATGACAGCTCTCTCTGACCAGCCTGCGCATCCCCCTCTCTTCCGAACCCAGCACCACTGCGGTGGGCCCCTCCCAATCATACTGGTGACAGGTCTTTTCAGCATCTGGGGCCGTTCCTACCACCCAGTAACCCGATTCCTCAAGCAATTTGAGGGACCTCGCCACGTTCACCACAACGGCCATCGGTATGATCTCTGTGGCTCCGGAAGAAGCCTTTACCGCAGCGGGGCTCAACCCCGCTGAACGGTCTTTACCTATAATAACCCCGTTACCACCCAGCACTTCCGCTGAGCGGATTATGGCCCCCAGGTTGCGGGGGTCTGTAATACCATCCAGAACAAATAACACAGGGGCTTCAAAATCTTTCACCTTTGCCAGCAACTCCGGCAGAGAAACGACCTTTCTCTTTTGGGCTAAGACCACTACCCCCTGGTGTATTCCCCCACCAGCGATAGAATCGAGCTCTTCCTTGCTCTTCTGCTCTACCTTTATCCCCTCGCTCCGGGCAAGCCGCAAGATTTCCTTCAGCTTAGGCCCGACCCCGCCCCGGACGACGGCTATCATTTCCACTCGCCCGCCGGCATGCAGGAGCATCTCCCTTGCAGGGTTTATTCCGTATACGATTTCCGATGACATCAAAGCCCCTGGGCTATGACCGTAGAGAGTCGGGGGAGCCTTTTTGGTAAAAAGTCTCCCTCGAACCCCCTCTAAAACTTTTTAATATGTCATTGGTGCCAGCACCTCTATCAATCATAAAAGTCTTGGGAGGGGGGGCTGGGGGGAATCCTTCTCCAGAAGGGTTCCCCCCAGCTTCAGAGCCTTCAACCCTTCACCTTCCAGCGGCCCCCCTTAGGAGTATCCTCAATAATCAAGCCCATAGCCGTCAATTCCTCTCGAATACCATCAGCGGCAGCCCAATCCCTTTTCTTCCTGGCTTCATCCCGCTCGATAAGGCGCCGGTTAATATATTCTTCGTCCAGGGTCTCAGTAGTCTCGGCCCGTTCTCCCTGCTCCAGCTTTCGTTTGAACCACTGGTCGGCGTCCAGGCGGAAAAGTTCCAACACCTCCCCGACATCCCTCAACACCTCCACAGCGAGGCTCATGAGTCCCAGTTCGTTCACCTCCAATCCATCGCCCTTCTCATGGAGGTATCTATTGATTTTACGAACCAGGCCGAACACCTGCCCGATAGCCCGGGCGGTGTTGAAATCATCATCCATGGCCTCCCGAAACAGCTCACGGGCCCTGCCCACTTCCTGATAAAGGCCCCTCCCTTGCTCGTCAAGGGATTCCTCCTCTACTTCCTCCATCTTTCCTGAGGCGCCCACAAGGGTTTCTATCTCCTGCATCATGGAATAGTATCGATCGAGCGCCCTGTTGGCCCTTTGCAGAGCATCCTCACTGAAATCCACGGGGTTCCTGTAATGAGTGGAAAGAAGAAACAGCCTGACTGCTTCGGGGTGGTAATCCTCCAATATATCCTTCACGGTAAAATAGTTGCCCATGGATTTCGACATCTTCTCTTTATTTATATTCACAAAGCCGTTGTGCAGCCAGTAGCGGACGAACCCCTTATCGGTGCTGGCTTCAGACTGAGCTATTTCGTTCTCGTGATGAGGGAAAATGAGGTCTTTGCCGCCCCCGTGGATATCCACCGTTTCCCCCAGATGGGCCATTGACATCGCCGAACACTCGATGTGCCATCCCGGCCTGCCCAAACCCCAGGGACTCTCCCAGGCGGGCTCGCCCTCCTTGGACTCCTTCCACAGGGCAAAATCCAGCGGGTCCTCCTTCATCTCATTCACCTCGACCCGGGCCCCGACCAGGAGCTGGTCGGTATCCTTTCCGGAAAGTTTTCCATAGGGAACAAACTTTTTGACCGAAAAATATACGCTCCCTCCCGCCTGATAGGCGAAGCCTTTATCTATCAGGTTCTCGATCATCTCCACCATCTGGGGTACATGATCCGTGGCCCTGGGGGAAACATCGGCGTCTTCCACACCCAGGCGCTCCATATCCCGATAATATTCCTCGATAAACCGTTCCGCTATTTGAGAGCAATCCACTCCCTCTTTGTTGGCCTTGTCTATGATCTTGTCGTCCACGTCCGTGAAATTCCGCACGTACTTGACGCTGTAACCGGAATACTTCAGGTACCTCCTGATGATGTCGAAAACCACTGCGCTCCTGGCGTGCCCCATGTGCGTGTGATCGTATACCGTAACTCCGCAGACGTACATGTTTGCCTTGCCATCTTCCAGAGGCTCGAAATCCTCCTTAGTGCCGGTCAAAGTGTTGTAAACCTTCAGGGCCATACGAAAGCGTGCTCCTATATTTTCACCAGCAGGCATACCGAGTAGGCGGCTATCCCTTCCTCCCTTCCCAGGGTTCCCAGACCCTCAGGGTTAGTGGCCTTCACGTTAACTTTCTCTCCTTCAATGCCCAGGCTTGCGGCGATGTTCTGCTCCATGCGTGGGATATATTTCGCCAATCTGGGGCTGCCTGCCACCAGCGTTGCATCCACGTTGGATGGGATATAACCCCTCTTCTTCATCAAGTTGCAGACCTCACTGAGAAGTTCCATGCTGGAAATGTCCTTGTATCGCTCGTCGGTGTCGGGGAACATCCTGCCCAGGTCCCCCGCACCCAGGGCCCCCAAAATGGAATCGCAGACGGAATGGATGAGGACGTCGGCATCGGAATGCCCCGAAAGCCCCTTGTGATGGGAGACCTCCTCACCGCCCAGAAACAGTTTCCGCCCCTCTATCAGCGGATGCACATCGTAGCCTACCCCTATGCAGAACATTTTTTAAACTTATACCCCCCGGGAACTGTCCGTTTTCAGTATAGCTTCAGCGAGGGCCATATCATCTTGTGTGGTCACCTTGATGTTCAGCGGAGAACCTTCTATGAGTTTGACTTTGTAGCCCGCGCGCTCTACCGCGCTTGTCTCATCCGTGCCGGTAAAACCATCCCTGGCGGCATTTTCCATGGCTTCGAGTAAAATTTCGTACTTGAAGGTCTGGGGAGTTTGAACCGCCCTCAGCAACGTTCTGTCCACAGTGCCCGAGGAAACCTCCCCGCCGTCAACAGTTTTCAGGGTATCGGTCAGCCGCACCGCCGGAGCCGCTGCGCCCCATCTCTCAGCCTCCTTGATGCTCTCCTCCAACAGCTTCATGGGGAGAAGGGGCCTCACAGCATCATGAACCGCCACTATATCGGCCTCGGGTATGGCCTTGAGCCCTCGATAAACTGATTCCTGCCTCTCCCGGCCTCCGTGTACAATGCTTTCCACCTTGCAAATACCGAATTTTTCTACTATTTCTCGTTTGCAGAAATCTTCCATCGAGGGCGCCGTCACCAGGATGACCCCTTGCACGAGAGCGCACCGCTCGAAAACTTCCAGCGTGCTGACCAGCAGGGGCCTGCCCCCGAGCAAAGAGTACTGTTTGGGGGTCTCAGTCCCCATCCGGGTGCCTCTTCCGGCTGCGGGTATGATAGCGTAAACTCTCACTTCCCTTCCCAGCAACGCAATAACATCCAGGAACATTAGGGGGATGCAGAGAAACAATAAGGAGCTGGCAGGCTACAACTAGGATAAACCATAGAACGGTAGCCCCTGCGCTACATTGCACAGAGGCTACCTATCCTTCTCAACGCATCGTTTTCCCGGCCTTAAAATCCTGAGGAAGTCCCTTCCGACCCTCGGCGACTTCTCCTATGCCGAAGACCTCACGCCTTCTTCCCTGTTCACCTCTTCTTTAAGACGGGTAAATATCATCCTGCCCGCAGTGGTCTGAAGCACGCTGGTGACACATACTTCAACCGTTTTGCTCAGATGCTTTCTGGCGTTATCCACCACCACCATGGTGCCGTCATCAAGGTAGGCCACGCCCTGCCCGTATTCCTTTCCTTCCTTAAGGATATATACATTCAGGAATTCACCGGGAAGAACCACGGGTTTAACCGCGTTGGCCAATTGATTAATATTGAGGACAGGCACTCCTTGCAGCTCGGCCACTTTGTTGAGGTTGAAATCGTTGGTCAGTAACTTGGCGCTCAGCACCTTTCCCAGCGCCACCAGTTTGCCATCCACCTCCCTGATCTTGGGAAAATCCTGCTCAACTATCTTAGTGGTCGCATCGACGTTTCTCTGTATCTTGTGCAAAATATCCAGCCCCCTTCTGCCCCTGTTCCTTTTCACAGAATCAGAAGAATCGGCTATATGTTGTAATTCTTTAAGGATGAATTGAGGAATAATCAGCGTACCTTCCAGAAAGCCTGTCTCACAAATATCGGCTATCCGGCCGTCTATGATAACGCTGGTATCCAAAATCTTTACGTTTTCCCCATACGGTCCTTCTGGGGATGAGTTCTTGAGATCGGCAAAATCGAATTTTTCCCCTTTCTTCAGCCCCATCACCACACCAATATAACCAAAAGAAGCATTTATGAACACTCTGAGCAAAGTGTTTATACCATGTTCCTGGCCGGGCAATAAGAGTAAAGAATAACTAAGGAGGTTCGCTACAACGAGCCCCAGGATAAGACCTATCAGACCACCGATTATCGCTTTACCCGACACCGCCCTGAGCCTCTTTTCGACGCTTATTACACCTATGGATATGAGCAACCCAACGCCGAGGCCGTAATAAGGTGCCAGTGGGTCCGTTGAGAGCCGGCTTCCCAGTAGATAGCCCAAAAAGCCGCTTGCAACAAGTAAAACAACACTTATCCAAATCATCAGGTATGACCCCCCTTCCCAATTAGAAGCATATAATAAAAAATTTATATCGATAAAACCTTGTGCAACGCATCGAATGCAAAGTATTCCCTCTCAGAGAAACACTTTCTGGATCATGGATTCAGCCTTTGTGGTGGCTATTCCTTTGGCCTCCGCTATTTCGTTTACTATCAGGTTCTTGGCGTTATCCAGAACCTTTTTCTCCCCGAAAGAGAGTTCCTTGTGCGCCTTCAGCAGCGAAAGGTCCCTGAATACCTTTGCAACCTCAAAAACAGAGCCCGATTGTATCCTTTCCTGATACTTCTTCTGCCTCCTGTTCCAGTTAGCAGGTAATTCCGAGGATTCACCTCTGAGAATTTTCATTATCTTGGAAACTTCTTTTCCGGCTATTACTTCCCGCAAGCCCACCTTTTCCACATTGGAGGTGGGTACCATAATCACCAACTCGTTATCGGACAGCCTCAACTTGTAGAAATTTTTGGATTTACCGGAAAACTCCTTCTTCATAATACCTTCTACAACTGCAACCCCATGCCCGGGGTAAACTACTTTGTCACCTGCTTTAAACATCTATAATATCCCTCCCCCGCTATAAGTCGTAAAACCCCACACTATTAATATTATCACCATTTTTCATTATCGTCAAACCATTCCGATCATTATATTAGCCAAAGCTATTGATAATACTAATAAAATACCTCTTCCAGCGCCTCCGCCACCGAATTCACCGCTATCCTCTGAAAAGCAGGTTCCTCAGCCGTGTCAGTCCTGTTTTTGACGGGTATAATACATCGTTTGAAGCCAAGCTTCCGGGCCTCTTTAAGTCTGGCCTCCATATGGGGCACTGCCCTCACTTCACCTGCCAGCCCCACCTCCCCTATTACAACCGTATGCGGGTCTACGGG
>JAUXIQ010000409.1 GCA_030620925.1 Nitrospinota bacterium | reverse complement strand
TTCTTCTTCAGCCAGGGTGAGGCGGGCGACGTAGTCGCGGGTGTCGTGCAGCTCGGGGTAGGCCTGGCCCATTATGTCCGCCACCGTTCCGGAGACCTTATAGAGAAAAGGCTCCTCCATGCCCAGCATTTTGCCATGACGGGCCGCCCTCCGAAGGATCATCCTGAGCACGTAGCCCCGCCCCTCGTTGGAGGGCATTACGCCTTCGCTCAGGAGGAAGGCGACTGACCGGATATGATCGGCGATGACCTGCATGGAGACGTCGTGCTGCTGGTCGGCGCCGTACTCCTTGCCGGAAATCTCCTCCACGTGCCCCATGAGGGGGCGTAGCAGGTCGGTGAGAAAGTTGCTGCCGACGTTCTGCATGACCGAGGTGATGCGCTCCAGGCCCATACCGGTGTCTATGCTCGGCTTGGGGAGGGGGACCATGTCACCCGATGCGTCCCGGTTATACTGCATGAACACCAGGTTCCACAATTCCAGGAAGCGGCCGCAATCGCACTCCGGGCTGCATTCCGGCCTGCCGCAGCCGGTATCCGGCCCCCGGTCGATGAGGATTTCCGAGCAGGGGCCGCAGGGGCCGGTATCCCCCATGGACCAGAAGTTGTCCTTCTCGCCAAGACGCAGAATTCTGTCTTCGGGGACGCCGACACCCTGGTTCCAGATGTCGGCGGCTTCGTCGTCCTCCTTGTAGATGGTCACCCAGAGGTCGGCGGTATCCAGCTTCATGACCTCGGTAAAAAACTCCCAGGCCATGGTCGCCGCGCCCTCCTTGAAGTAGTCGCCGAAAGAGAAGTTTCCCAGCATCTCGAAAAAGGTGTGGTGGCGCGGCGTGCGGCCCACCATCTCCAGGTCGTTGTGTTTGCCTGATACCCGGAGGCATTTCTGGGAGGTGGTGGCCCGGACGTACGGACGCTTTTCCTCGCCCAGGAAAACGCTCTTGAACTGCACCATACCCGCGTTGGTGAACAGGAGCGTGGGGTCTCCCTGGGGGACCAGCGGGGAGCTCTTCACCCGCGTATGGCTGTTTTTCTCGAAGTAGCCGAGAAATTCTTCCCTGATTTCGTTTCCGGTCATGGTCTTTTTAATCCCGATAAGATTCTCTACGATGTTTAATACTCTCTATATAAAAATTTCATGATTTCGTATTTTATAAATTATTCTGTAATTCCCTATGCGAGCCGATCGTGAACCTTTTTTCCTGCCTGCCAATAATTTGTGAGAATAAGGGTCTGTTTCGAGAGAGTTTAATAGTTGAGAGATTCTTTCTGCGAGGCGTTTATCGGCTTTATTTATTTGTTCAAGAAATCTGTATGCCTGCTTTGACAGGAAAATTACAAATTCAGTGCCTTCTTCACCTTCTTCCAAGGTATGATATCTCCCGCTCCATATTCCTTCTCAGCCTGTTTCAATTCTTTCACGAGTTGTTTATCAGAGGTTATCTCCGCTGTCTCCTTCCAGGACTCTATTAACTCAAGGATAGGGTTTATGCTCTCTTTTTTTATAGCATGTTGACAGGCTAAAATAAGTTCCCAAAAGAGTTCAGGCCTTTCTTTTATTGAGATACCATTAGAATGAACCCAATCGAAAGTCTTGATTCTCAATCCAGTTTCACCGTTTTCTTCCCATTTTTCTATCTGTTCCGACATTGCTTCCAATAGAATTCCGACAGCCAAACTGTTATAGTCTTTGTTGCAGATTTTTCCAATCTTAAATAATTGATGATAAGCGTCAAGTATCCCATATTCGCTGTTTTTATATATAGCTTGAACGGTGTCCTCTACCTCTATCCTGTTGTCAAAAACTTTTTTTATCCGGTGTATTTTACCAAAGGCAATCGTCTCGAATTCCCGGTTTTCGAGTTTCTCGATGCGCTCCCATAATTCGTCATCGCTAAGCATATAATAAGTTGGATGACCTTTCATTTCTCCAGACCTCAAATGGTGATGTTTTCTTTGTATTCGCCGTAGACCTCGCGCAGGGCGTCGGAGATTTCTCCCAGGGTGGCCAGGCTGCGCACGCATTCCAATATACAAGGCACCACGTTGCCGTCTTCCCTGGCGATCTCTTTCAGCTTGTCCAGGTGGCCTTCTACCTTCTTGCCCTCTCGCTCACCGCGAAGTAAGCCCAGCTTCTCTTTCTGGTTCTCTTCGATGGCGGGATCGATTTTCAGCAGCCCCATGTGCTCTTCTTCTTCCAACGGGTACCTGTTCACCCCCACCACCACCTGCTCCTCGCTTTCCACCTGCTTCTGATACTGATAGGCGCTCTCCTGGATTTCGCGCTGCACGTAACCGTCTTCTATGGCCGACAGCATGCCGCCCAGGTCGTCTATCTTGGTGATGTACTCCATCGCCCGCAGTTCGATCTCATCGGTGAGCGACTCTATCAGGTAGGAGCCGGCCATGCCGTCGATGGTATCGGCGACGCCGCTCTCGTGGGCTATTATCTGCTGGGTGCGCAGGGCGATACGCACCGAGTCCTCCGAAGGCAGCGCCAGCGCCTCGTCGCGGGAATTGGTGTGCAGGGACTGGGTGCCTCCCATAACCGCCGCCAACGCCTGGATGGCGACCCGGACAACGTTGTTGTCCGGCTGCTGGGCGGTGAGGGTGCTGCCGGCGGTCTGGGTATGGAAGCGAAGCTTTAACGACTCGTCGCTCTGCGCGCCGAAGCGTTCCCGCATGATGCGCGCCCACATCCGCCGGGCGGCTCTGAACTTGGCCACTTCCTCGAAGAAATTGTTGTGCACGTTGAAGAAAAAGGAGA
>JAUXIQ010000012.1 GCA_030620925.1 Nitrospinota bacterium | reverse complement strand
TCCGCCCCGGGGAATCAGCCCCTCGATTTTAGATTACTTCGAAGCCTGCCCCTCCCAACTCTTTTTTAATGTCACCGAGCTCGGTGGTCTTGAGTCGCAAGACGCAAGCCCTCTTCCCTTTGGAGGGCCCTTTGGTGGTGACCACGCTCAGGATGTTCACGTTGTGGCCCTTGATTATCTTGGTGACCTCTGCAAGCTGACCAGGCTTGTCGTCAAGGATAACCTCCATGCGATCGCTTTCCTCACTCATGCCCAATACTTCCAGGAGGACTTCCAGGACGTCGGTCTCGGTTATTACCCCCTCCAGTTCGCCTTTTTCGTCGACAACCGGCAGGCCCCCTATCATTTTATCGTGGAGCAGCTTTGCGGAGTCCTCTATAGTTGTGTCGGGGGTGACGGTGATGACGTTTTTAGTCATTATGTCTTCTACTCTTATTTTTTCAAGGAGGTAGTAGAGCTCGCGCACCTCGAGGCTTGTGGCTGAAGATGCCTGGGCCTGCCGAACGTCCCTGTCGGTGACTACCCCCACTAATTTTCGACCATCTACCACCGGCAGGGTCCTGATTCTTTTCTCCTTGAGCATGTCGGCAGCTAGGCGTAAAGAATCATTTTTTCTGATGGTGATTGGATCAGTTTGCATCCTGTGCCTGACTAGCATTAGATACCCTCCTCCCATGATTGTGATGGAAATTTTGGTTTAATTTCGGGCCATCCAGTTCGTGCCCAGACTCCTACTCTGATACCGCCACTTGTTTTAGCTGCTGTAGTATGTAATCCCTGATTTCTTTGGGGTCAGGTTCCTGCCTGGTGATTTTACCGTGATTGACTATAACTTCTAAAACCGACTCTAATTTTCCACCGCACTGGCAAAGGGTCTTTGAGTCTCCCAAGGGCAGCAACTCGTCCTTACCGCACCGGGCGCAGCGCAGAAAGTCTTTTGGTCCGGACATTTTCCCCCTTTTGGCTATCGGTTCGCCCTCTATCTCAACTATATCCATGGAGAAATCGAGCACTGGTGCGTTACTGATGGCGGTTCCTACCCCGAAAGAATCCACCACGGATTTGAGAGAGATTATATCATCTTCGTCAACCCCTCCGCTGACGAATATCTTAACATCCTCGTAACCCCTTATGTCCAGTTCCCATCTGACTTCTTTGAGTAGTTGCAGGAAGTCTCCGCGTCTCGATTTCGGGGTGTCAAACCTTATGGCGAAAAGGTCTTTCCCCAGTGCCTTGGCGACGTTGAGGGCCTCGAATTTTTCGTCGTTGAAAGTGTCTATTAATGCAACCCTGGCCACGTCTTTGGGTATGACCTCGTGGAACGCTTTGAGGGCTTCCACGGCGTCCCCCATCACCAGGATGAGTGCGTGGGGGATGGTCCCCGCCGGTTCCTGCCCCATCATGCGGGCGCTGAGGGTTACGGAAACGCTGTCGCATCCTCCCATATAAGCGTTCTTGTCTATCATGGGCACGATGGACGGGTAGATGCGGCGGGCGCCGAAATGCACAAGCCCCTTTTCCCCCGCCGCCACCCTGCAACGCGCGGCTTTGGTGGCCACTCCCGAAGGTTGACATATGAACCCCAGCAGAGCAGTTTCGTAGATACAGAAATCGGTATAGTTCCCCTCTATCTCCATAACCGGGAAGAGGTCCCTGAAGATGGTGCCCTCGGGAACGGCCCTGATGATAACGTCCATGCCCTCCATGAGTCTACAACAATCATGGAGGCCGGTGAAGACGCCCCATTCCCATTGGCCGGGAAAATTTTTGATGATGAGTTCGGCGCGCACCCTCTTGTTTATTCCCCGGGCCTTAAGCACCTCCAGCGTCCGTTGGAAATAAACGTCCGTCAGCTCACCATTTTTTATCTGTTTGTAATCTGCTGTAAACAGTTTATCTTTCATTCTTCCCTTCGGTTATAAGGATATATACGCACTTTACTATTGTTGCGCGGCTATTGGCTGTGATTTCAGGCGTCGTCGAGCGCCGCTATGCCAGGCAATTCTTCACCTTCGAGGAATTCCAGGGCTGCTCCCCCCCCCGTGGAGATGTGGGTCATCTTATGTGCCAGGCCCAGACTGTTGACAGCGGCGGCGGTATCTCCACCGCACACCACGCTCACTGCGCCTGACTCTGCAACAGCGCGGCCCACGGCTTCAGTGCCAGCGCGGAAAGCTTCAATCTCGAAAACCCCCATGGGGCCGTTCCAGAGTATGGTTTTGGCGTTCATGATCTCTTTGATGAAAAGCTCGATGGTGCGAGGCCCGATATCCAGCGCCAGCCAGTCTTCGGGTATGTCGGAGGTGTTTACCACCGTGGTCTGCGCAGCGTCTTTCAACTCACGGGCGATAACGTGGTCTTCAGTCAACTCCAGCTTAATGCCCCTAATATCTGTACTTTTGATTATGGAGGAGGTGGTGTCGAGTTTGTCCTTTTCTACAATGGATCTGCCCACCTCGAAGCCCTTGGCCATGAGGAAGGTATATGCCATGCCGCCTCCTATTAAGAGGGCATCGAATTTCTCCATCAGATTTTCAATGATGCCCAACTTATCCGACACTTTGGCGCCCCCCAGCAGGGCGATGAACGGGCGCGCCGGCTTTGAGATAAGGCGGCTTAAGTGCTCGATTTCCTTTCCCATGAGGAAGCCCGCCGCACATGGCTTTATGAACTGGGTTATCCCGCATACTGAGGCATGAGCCCGGTGCGAAACGCCGAAAGCGTCATTGACGTAAACGTCGCCGAACGCCGCCAGAGCCTGTGCGAACTCGGGATCGTTTTGTGTTTCACCCTTATAAAATCGCAGGTTTTCCAGGAGAAGAACATCGCCTTTTTGCAAGGAGTTTACCATCTGAAGGACCTTTTCCCCCAGGCTATAGTGTGGTGCGAGGGGTACTTCCTTTCCCAGGTGTGAGGAAAGGGCGTGAGCCACCGGTTTGAGGCTCAGATTCGGCTGGACTTTTCCCGCGGGTCGGCCCAGATGGGATGAAATTATTAGATGTCCCCCTTGATCGATGATGTATTTTATAGTGGGAAGGGCGGCCAGGATTCTGGTCTGGTCGGTGATGGCCCCGTTTTCTGATAGAGGCACATTAAGATCAAGCCTGAGGAAGACCTTTTTCCCTTTAAGTTTGAGCTGTTTTATGGACAGCTTTTTTATCGCTGCCATAATAGCCACAACTCCCGTAGATTCTGTTAAGCAGGATGTTCAGGAAAGTAACGATTGTTGAACCCTTCGAGCTAATCAAAATAGTTTATACAACGACCTAAAGTCAAGTAAAAATAGTTTTTCATTAATATATAGGTTCACTGTAATTTTCCATCAATACTTTCTGGTCGCAGTGAAAATATAGTAGAGTATTCTGATGAGCCCGGCTTCAAGGTAATAGAATTTGCATCAACTTGCAGGCATGAGAAATGCCCCTAAGAGCACGTTCAGGATGAGTGGAGGTAGCAAAAGTGAATCAGGAAGAACGGCAGGGAGTAGGAGATATTTATCAGGAATCTACCAAGTATCGACGCCATGCGATGCCCGTGAGATTGCTGGAGATTTCCTCTCGCCCTTCGATGTACAAGACTTATTCAAATCCTGTCAAGGTGGTCACACTTCCGGAGGCTGAACGCCAGGGCGGGATGGGCTTATGGGATGCACTCCTTAGCAGGCGTTCTGAGAGGCGCTATGCCGAGAAACCCATGGATCTGAAAACTTTGTCGCAACTATTATGGGCGATTCAGGGGGTGACGGCGAGCATGGGCTCATACCTGTTGAGGACTGCTCCTTCCGCGGGCGCCCTCTACCCTATAGAGACCTACCTGGTGGTGAACAGGGTGGAAGAACTCGATCAGGGAGTGTATCATTTCCAGGTGCCTAACGCCTGTCTGGAGCTCCTCTCCCCCGGCGATTACTCCGGGCGCACCGCTGCCGCCGCCCTCGATCAACCCATTGCCGCCAAGGCGTCGGTGGTTTTTATATGGACAGCCTGCGTTAACAGATCAAAATGGAAATATGATGAGAGGGCATACAGATATATTTATCTGGATGCCGGGCACCTGTGTGAAAACCTCTATCTGGCATGCGCTGCTATGGGGTTAGGGTGCTGCGCCATCGGGGCCTTTTACGACGAAGAGGTGAATGAGATATTGAAGGTTGACGGAAAGGAGGAAATGGCTGTCTACCTCTCCTCGGTCGGGCCGGTCGGCTGAACCATATTTTCCTATCGTTGGTATAGAAAGCTTTTAAAGCAGGTATCGGGCGCCTAACCAACATACATTCGGTGCAATTAATCTTGTTGTGAAAAATATTCCCTGATTCTTAAAACGACTACCGGTTTTGGTGTTCAAATGGCTGGAAGGTACGTAAAATTTTATTTAACATTAAGGATAATTAAAAATTTATGGTGTTGAGGAAACGTAGAGTTCGCGAGTAATTTTGTTCGGGGCGGTAATTTTACCCACAGTTTTTCAACAACTCAGGTTAAGGGAAAAAGCTGAGAACGTGCGGCTTTCACTGATGCCTTATTTTTTCTTACCTCGGATAAGCTTTCCGCGTACGGATTCGTTGGCGTCGATCAAGCTCTGCATGTTATCCATTGCTTTAGAATAGATGGATTCCTTGACCGCCGATAGAATCATTTTGCCTATTAACGTCGTCGCCCCCGAAACTTTAGGTATTTTACTGGTGTCCCCTTTGCTTGAAATCTCTTCGACTTTTTTCAAGAGCTCCGACTCATCATACAGGTCGGTATCAGTATAGGAATATTTTAATTTGACGTAATCCCTTTCTTTCCTCTCGTCTCCTCCCAGTTCCCGGGTTATGTTTTCCATGTCGATAGCATTTGGTGCAGCTGATACTTTGACCAGTATGCCTTTTATGGATCGAAAATAGTCTTGGAGGGTCACTTTGCTGGAGAGCTCATCCTGGGGTATCTTCGAGCTGATCTCGAATTCCACTCCGTCTTCAGTGGTTTGAGCGTTTCCTATCTCATAGGTGATACCATTGTAATTGAAGCGTTCTTCTTTTTTGGGTTCGTATTTCTGTTGGAATTCGTGGATCAAAGCTTTAAGGCCTTCGTTAGCATACTGTTGAAATAGTTGACTTTTCAAAGAAGACATTCTTTATCCCTCTTAATTTATTTTTTGGCATCCTTCAGACTTATAGGTCTGTATTTACCCTCTTTCAGTTCCTCAACCAGTTCTTCCCAACCGCTAAATTCGCTTTCGAATTCTGTGAGGCATGAGCAGAGATCACTGACAAAATGAGCGTCACTCCCCGCTATCCGGTGATAGTTCCTTTCGGCGGCAAGTTTTTCAGCCAGAGCGTTCTCCCCCTCTTTGCTGGCCCCGTTTAGCGACTCAATCGCCTTTACATTGGTGTAATCTTTACCGTTGTCCACATGGTAGGAAAACCCTATGTTCCTCCTCCCGGGATGAGCGGGGATGGCTATTCCTCCCGCCTCTTCGACAACGTTCAGCATGTGTGAGGCATCCAGGTTAATATCGTCAGTATTTATTTTCTTCATTACGTCGCCTAAGGGACCATAGACCAGAAAATGGCCGCAATCCGTTTCCAGCTCCATGCCCCTGAATATCACAACGTCGAACTCCTGAGCCAAACCTCGATAATCTATGGAAGAGTCATATTTCCGGTGCTCGGCGAAAGCCAGTCCGGAGATATGATGGTTTTTTCTGAGGATGTTTATCCAGTTCAAATACGTTTCAGGGGTTACCCAGCAGTCATCCGACACCTGGGTATGAACGTGCATGTCTATAATCATTTTTATACTCCAGCGCTTAAGTCGCCAGTATACATTATATGATTTTTCGCTTTTTACTATAATATAAAATCGATGGGAGAAAATCAATGGGGTGGAGCAGGCATTAGAGGGCACCGCCTGAGCTTTATCGCAGAACTTTCAGCCTCACTCTCTGGACGCCGTCTTCAACCATGCCTATTTTTCGCGCAGCGCCGTAGGAAAGATCGATTATCCTGCCCCTGACAAAGGGACCCCGATCGTTTATCCTCACTATAACCGCCTTGCGGGTTTTCAGGTTGGTCACTTCCACCAGCGTGTTAAAGGGAAGGGAACGGTGAGCGGCCGTGTACCTGAACTGGTTATATATTTCGCCGTTGGCGGTTCGCCTGCCGTGGAATTCATCCCCGTACCATGAGGCATAGCCGACATAGACCCCCTTCCCTTTGTTGGAGGTGGATAAAGGGAAGGTGAGCACTTTTAAACTGACTGCGACAATCCCCGTGGTTCCCTTGGCGATCAGTTTAAGGGCTCCGCAGCCGGAGCTGAAAGAAACCAGCAGAATGAGGCAGACAATGAGCAGAAAGCTCCTCATTCAAGGCCCCTCTTTTTTTAATAATACTCCGGAACATGAAAGCTTAACCTCAGCGGTAGGAATTTAAGATAACTTAATAATAATTGAAAAAATTCCAGTTTTCAAGTTATAAAGAGAGACGTTAATAGATATAAAGATAATTTTTCTTGCCCAATTTACCGATTAATAACTATATATGTTAACAAGGGTTTTCAAAGAGCATCCGTCGGGAAAACGATTTTTTCTCTCTTTCTCGAAAGTATTTTAAAGTGCCTATGCCTATGTAGCAGAGGTTTTTCGGGAAGGGGTTCCTCAGCCCCTAAAAACCCTCGTTGACATTCCGGCGATAATGATTTAAGATTACTTAAATTTGTAAGTAATTGAAAAGTTTAATAATATTATTTTGTTTTGGAGGTCAAGCTCACCCCCCGGTGATGGTTGTACTAATTCCCAGAGGGTAAGTTAAATTCTCAATATTTCTGTACCTCAAAAAGGTGATAAAGGTGTCAGCGTTTTTGGCCGATGTTCCTTTTGAGGAAAATATTAAGGAGGAAATGTGAACGAATTAATCCTCCAGATAGGGCTCGCGGGAAAATTGGTGCTCATAGTGCTTCTCTTTTTCTCGGTGAGTACTTGGGCCATAATAATTCAGAAATTGTTATATCTGCGCACCTCGGAGGCACAGACGCGCAGGTTTATGAATATTTTTAGTTCCAGCAATAACCTGACGAGCATTTACGCCCATAGCAAATCTCTCGATGAGAGCCATTTGGCCAGGCTATACGTTGTGGGATACAACGCCCTTCGGGGATTTCAGCGAGAAAGTAGAGACGACAATCCCACTTCGGGCACAGCCCGAAAGAGTGGGGTGGGAATTACGCCAAAAGAGGTTCAGGTGATAACCAGAACCATTATGGTTAAGGCTAATCAGGAGATGATCACATTTGAGAAGTACCTGATTTTTCTTGCTACTGCAGGAAGCGCAACGCCTTTCATCGGCCTTTTCGGCACGGTATGGGGTGTAATGAACGCCTTCAGGGGGCTGGGGATGCGGACTACCGCCAGCATCGGAGCCGTGGCCCCTGGAATCTCAGAGGCATTGATAGCTACTGCAGCGGGTCTGGCCGTGGCTATACCTGCAGTCATCAGCTATAACTATTACATCAATAAGGCCAAAGTTGTCGGCAGCGAGATGGATAATTTTAATACGGAATTCGTAAGCATTGTAGAAAGAAACTTCGTTAAAGAATACTGACCGATCCGCCCCATTAGAGAGGAAGGCAGCCTTTGAAGGGATTGAGCGAGAGGACGACTCCAGTTCTCTCTGAAATAAACGTTACTCCTCTGGTGGATGTGATGCTGGTGTTGCTGGTCATCTTTATGGTCACCGCCCCTATGCTTACTCAGGGCATTCCGGTGGACCTCCCCAGGGAGAAAGGGGAAGTGCATGACCTCAGTGAAAGCTTGATTATAACTGTATCAACGAATAACCGTATTTATTTCAGAGATAGACGGGTGAGCTTCGACGAACTGGAGGAAAAACTACAGCGTTTAAGCCGGATCAATCCCGACATGGAGGTATTTATAAAGGCTGACCGCGACGTGAAATACGGAACCGTGGTGAAAACCATGTCTAGAATCAGGCGGGCTGGTTTCTATCAATTGGGTATGGTCACCGAGCCGATGGATTGAAAATTCAGACTGAGGCTGGAGAGATGGGCGAAGGGCCTTTTAGTCGAGCTCTCCGCTTTTTTTTATGATAGTTAACAGAGAAGCCCAGAGGAAGGGAACGTTATGGGGAAGCTCATCCTCTATTCTCTCGTAGCCCATCTCATAATCCTGGGCATTATATTCACCGTTCCCATGGTGTCTGAAAAGAGGGAAAAGCCCAAGGATGTATACAGGGTGAGCTTCGTGGAGCTTCCCCGAAATCCCGCGGAGAAGAAGGAGGTCAGCAAACCTCAGCCCAATAAGAAAAAAGAATCGTCGGAAACTAAGCAAGCTGCCGTGAAGAAACCTCCGGCTGCCCCTCTTCCCGAGAAGCCGAAGGTGAAAAAAGAGCCAGAAAAAAAACCTGAGCGCCGTAAAAAGGAGAGGTTCAAAAAAAGCAGGAATCGGCAACAGCAGAAACAACCTAAACTGGAGACGAAAGGAAAAGAGCAGAAGGAAAAACTCACGGAATTTTCTACGACTACTACCGCCAGCCTGGGCCCCAAAGGGGTGGGGAGTCTATCCCTCGAAGATGTGGATTTCCCCTACTCCTACTACCTGTCCATAATGCAAAGGAGAATAGCGGAGCACTGGGACCCGGTATATAGTGAGTTCGAGGGAAAGGGGAGCAGGCGGGTGGTGATCTTTTTCAAGGTGCAGAGAGACGGAAGCATCGAGGGTTTGAAAATAGAGAAATCATCCGGGGATGAATTTTTGGACGGGTCGGCGGCTATGGCCATTATGAAGGCCGGTCCCCTGCCCCCACTACCCCATGAGTTTGAAGGGGAAGAGTTACGTGTGCATTTCGGATTCGAATATTCCGGGGAGGGTTAACCGCACATTGTATATAAGGCTTATCATCGCGATAATATCGGTTATCTCGGTTTTTGCTTTCAGTGATTCTGAAGGTAAGGGTCCGGAGGTATTTCTGGATTTAAAAACCGCAGGCTCGGGCAGGATAGAAGTCGCCGTGCCAGATTTTACAGTCGGACGCGGCCGTTCCGGGGCTTATATCCAGCTCACCTCCACCATGAGCAGGGTTGTGAGGGCTGATCTGGAGTTTTCCGGGTTCTTTAAGGTTATCGATAAGGACGGATTCGTCCAGGAGCAGGAACGGGAGGATAGGGCGAAAGGGAAGACAAATTTCAGTGAGTGGGGCGCCCTGGGAGCTGTGGCTCTGCTCAAGGGCGAAATCTATATGGATGGCGGCCAGCTGGTGCTTAAAAGTGAGCTATTCGACGTGGATAGAGGTAAAAGGATAATAGGAGTGAAATATTCCGGCGACCCCCGCGACTACCGGACCATAGCCCATCGACTCTCTGAGGAGATAGCATACCGGCTCACGGGTGAGAAGGGGGTATTCAGGTCCAAGATAGCTTTTGTTTCCAAGCAAAGGCAGAACAAAGAGATGTACATCATGGACTACGACGGGCACGGTGTTTACCGCCTAACCGGTGATAAGTCGCTGGTACTCTCTCCCGCCTGGTCTCCTGACGGGAAGCGGATCGCCTTTACCTCTTATATCGATAACAACCCCGACCTGTACATCATAAATCAAGACGGTCTGGATCGAAGAGCGCTCTCTCTGGCCCAGGGACTTAACGTGTTGCCTGCCTGGTCGCCGGATGGGAAGAATATCGCAATGGTCATGACCAAGGACGGTAACGCTGAAATTTACCTCATCAGAGTGAAAGACGGAAAACTGAAACGGTTGACCAAGAACCGGGTGACCGACTCAGGGCCCGCGTGGTCTCCCAACGGCAAGAGAATAGCCTTCACCTCCTCCAGAGCAGGCTTCCCGCAGATTCATGTAATGGATGCCGACGGGAAAAATGCGAAGCGTATCACTTACTTGGGAGATTACAACGACCAGGCTTCATGGTCACCGCGAGGAGACCGCCTGGCTTTCGCCGGAAGAAGGGATGAGCTGTTCAATATATATACAATAAACCTCGACGGGAGCGATCTTAAAAGACTTACCAAAGACGCAGGAAATAACGAGGCCCCCGCGTGGTCCCCTGACGGGCGTCATATCGCTTTCAGTTCGGATAGAAACGGAACGCCACAAATATACATAATGGGGGTGGACGGTTCGGGCCAACACCCCGTAACAAAGCTGGCGGGAGGCGGTTATTCACCTGCATGGTCCACCAGGCTTGGGGATTGAGTTTTAATAATGAGGAGGGTTTTGAAGTCAAGAATAGGGAGAAGGTCTGTTTTTACTTTCACGATTTAACTTGAGTTTTTAAAGGGAGGAACGTGGTAACATGAGAAATGTAGTAATTACTCCTTTAGCAGTTGTCCTGCTCGTGGCATTGGGTCTCTTCCTCACGGGTTGTCCCGCGAGGGTGAGCGATAGCCAGGGCGAAAGGGCAGCCTCGGGAGCAGCAAAGAAGGGGGGCCGTACAGGAGGCGAAGGACAGAGTATGGCCGGCAGAGAAGGGGGAGGCAAGGGAGGGACGTCTGAGAGCATTCGTGAGTCTATCCTGAGGTCTGAGAGAGATGTACCCCCTCAGCTTTCGGCGAGAGGCAAAGAGTTCAGTCCCGCCGATCTGGTGTTGAGGACGATCAACTTCGAATTCGACAAATCAGCGCTTACTGATCAAGCAAAGAAAACGCTGAGGGGAAATGCGGAATGGTTGCAGGCAAACTCTGAGGCCGAAGTCCTCGTAGAAGGACATGCCGACGAGCGGGGTACCGATGAGTATAACCTGGCTCTGGGCGAGAGGCGGGCCATGAGCGTGAGGAGGTATCTCATAGGCCTGGGCATCGATCCCGTGCGGCTGTATACAATCAGCTACGGCGAGGAAAGGCCGTTGGCCTCGGGCCACGACGAACAGGTATGGACGAAGAACAGGAGGGCTCAGTTCCAGGTAACTTCATACTAACCCTTTTTGTGTTTAGCCGGGAGAGATTTATCGATACCTGCAAGGGGCGGGGGTTTTCCTGTAACGGTTCCCTCAAGACGCTGCGATTTTGATATTCAGGCATTTCTCAAGCATCTCCCTGGAAATAGTTCCGGTGCGTATAAGGACCGGCGGGGGTACGGTAAAGTCCACGATAGTGGAGGCCGTGCCCCCGCGTGTCCTACCCCCGTCCAGGATCATATCGATCTCCTCGCCCAGCGAAGCTGACGCTTCTCCCGCCCTGGTGAATCCACGCAGACCCGAGGGGTTCGCGCTGGTAGCCGTTAAAGGGCGGCCTGTTGCACAAGCCAGTGCTATGGCTGTCGCGGAGGAAGGGATTCTTATCCCTATACTCCCGGTGCCCGCCGTGACCAGGGAGGGGAGTATTCCGGCGGCTTTAAAGACGATCGTGAGAGGCCCCGGCCAGAACTTTGCCATGAGTTTTTCCGCTCCAGGGGGGACTGCCGCCACCAGGGGGAGCAGCGATTCCCTGTTGTGTATGATGAGGGTAAGCGCCTTGCTGAAGCTCCGGCCCTTAACCTCGTAGACTTTCCTGACCGCTCTCTCGTTGAGGGCATCCGCCCCCAGCGCGTAAAAGGTCTCGGTAGGATAGACTACCAGGCCGCCAGCCTTGATAACCCTTGCCGCTTTGTCTATATTCCGGCTTTCCGGGCTTAGAGAATCTATGGCCACAGTTTTGCCGCGCACCCCTGCACACCGTTGTAAGGTTTATCCCATCTGGAGAAGGGCATCATTCGGAGCTTTTTTTGACACGTTTATCGGCGGCCTCCACCTCTCCGGCCGTTCGCGCCTGATCGGCTTCCAGTTTGGTTTTAAGGTCGCTGTCATGAGCGGCCAGGACGCGAAGCGCGAAATAGGCGGCGTTCTTCGCTCCGGCGGTTCCCACGGACATGGTGGCAACAGGAACCCCGGAGGGCATCTGGGCGATTGAGAGGAGCGCATCTATCCCCTTGAGCGGTGAGGAATCTATGGGGACGCCTATCACGGGAAGAGAGGTAGCCGCTGCCAGCACTCCCGGCAGGTGCGCCGCGCCGCCGGCTCCGGCGATTATCAGCTTCAGGCCGCGCTTCCCGGCGCTGCGGGCGTATTCCAGTGTCCGGTCCAGCGTCCTGTGAGCGGAGGAAACGGTTACTTCATAGGGCACGTCGAAATTTTTAAGCACGTCCGCCGCACCTCGCATGACTTCCGCGTCGGATTCGCTGCCCATAACTATGCCCACCACCGGCTCCGCCATATAAGCCTCCTCGGTTCCTGAACAGGTTAAAAATATAAGTTCCCGGCCGACCTATGCTATAGCATAGAAAGGGGTGAGCGGTCAACTCGCTGAGCCGCGAATTCGCGTTACGGGCGTGTGTAAGGTCAATTGGTCAGCCGGAAGTTATATTTAATAAAGAGCACTCAGTCGGTTTACAGGCTATTCAGGTAGTTAAAGGAGACACTCGATGATTAAATCGTTCTTATTGTTTGCATCGTTCCTGTGGCTCATGCTGTTCTTGACGCCGGCGCAAGCAGGATACAAGGTCGAAAATGTGGCTAACGGCGGCGCATTAACGGGGAGGGTTATTTTCAAGGGAGAGATACCGGCCCAGGCGAGGGCGCCCATTACCTCCGATCAGCGAGTCTGCGGTCGCGGTTATAGGAAGCTGAAAAACCTCGTGCTCTCCTCCGGGAGAGGCGTTCTCAACGCGGTGGTCACCCTCGAAGGCGTAGCAGGAGGCAAGGCGTTTTCACGGGTGGTGCAGTTGATAGACCAGCACGACTGCGCTTTCCTGCCCCACGTTCAGTTGGCTCAGAAAGGGCGAGAGTTTGTTATTTTGAACAGCGACCCCGTCCATCACAACATCCACGGTTATCTCAAAGGGCGCACCATCTTTAACCTGGCCCAGCCTCTGATGGGCAAAAGGATACCGGTGGTGCTCAACAGACCCGGAATTATAGAGGTGAAGTGCGATTTACACCCCTGGATGCAGGCCTGGATTTACGTTGTGGAACACCCTTATTATTCGGCCACCGGTACCGACGGCGAATATATGATAGACCGGATACCTCCCGGGACATATCGGCTCAGGGTATGGCAGGAGGCGATGGGAGTTATGGAAAGGGAGGTGACCATCGAGCCCGGGGAGGCTCTTAATATAGACTTGATTTATGAGGCCACCGTGGAATAAGCGCCTCGTACCCGCCTAAAATTTAGTGGGCCAGTTGGCCAGGTGATGTTCCCCGACGCCGCCGTTAACGGTTCCCCTTGCGATCTCCAGGCAGCGGATTATGTAGTCTCTCGTCTGGGGTGGGTCGATGACGTCATGGATGTGGTGCAGCCCCGCTGCAGGAAAGGGCTCGCACTCGTAGCCCCACTTCTCCAGGAATTTCTCTCTTTCCTCTTTCTCTTTCTCACTGCCTCTGAATTGGGCGCCATAGACCACGTTCACACCCACCTCGGGGTCCATGAAGCTGATGTCCGCGCTGGGCCAGGCTACCAGGAAGTCCGCCCCGCACCCGGTGCCGCACATGTTGAAGAAGGCCATGCCGTATGTTTTTCTGATGACGATGGAGATTTTGGGGACCGTTATCTGGGCCAGTGCGGTCATGTGGTTGATTATCTTTCCCGCCACCCGCTGGCGCTCCGCCTCTTTGCCGACGAAGAAGCCGGGGATATCGTGCAGGAAGATGAGGGGTATGTTGAACGAGTCGCACATGGCCATGAAGCTTATCATTTTGTCTATCCCGTCGGCGCCCATGGCGCCGCCCATGAAGAAGGGCTGGTTGGCGATGAAGCCTACCGTGTGGCCCCCTATTCGGGCCAGACAGGTGATAACCGTCTTGCCGAAGAGGTCTTTTACGGGGAAGACTTCCTCCCCGTCCACCATGGTCTTTATGACGTTATACATGTCGTAGCCGCGGTTGCGCTGTTCGGGTACGAAATCCAGTATGCGCTCCATGTTCTGCCCGCTGCCCTCGGGCACCGGCATAACCGGTGGCAGTTCCTGGTTGTTGGAGGGCATATATTCAAGGAACTTGCGTATGATCTGGAAGCAGTGTTCTTCGTCTTCGGCCACGGCGTCGGTCATCCCCGTTGTGCAGGCGTGCACTTCCCAGCCCCCCAGCTCCTCTTCGGAGACCTTCTCGCTGATTGCCAGCTCCAGCACCCGGGGGCCTGAGACGGCCATGGATGAACCTTTTACCTGGACCACGAAATCTGATAGGGCGGACATCCAGGTGGGCAGACCGTAGCTCTGTCCCATGACTGCTGCTACCATGGGCATGCGGCGGTTGCGGCCGTAAATACCGATGCTGAATCCTTGGCCGGTCATCCCCAGGGCGCCCATGATGTCCGGCATTCGGGCACCCCCCGCTTCGGCGAAGTATATTACGGGAAGGCCGCGCCTTATGGCGTAGGTGAAGGCTTCCTTTTCCTTTCTTCCCGCCACCCTGCTGCTCGAAGCGGCCAGGGTAGTGAAATCGTTGGCCTGGATGGCCACCTGTCGGCCGTCTATTTTGCCGAAGCCGACCACCTTGCTGTCCGCAGGCGATTTTTCTTCCATTCCCGGCACATCGGAATGATTGAGCATGCCTACTTCCAGGAATGTCCCGGGGTCCAGCAAGCGGTCTATCCTTTCACGAGCCGTGAGTCGCCCCGCCTCGTGCTGTCGCCGCACCTTTTCCGCCCCACCCATCTGAAGCGCACGCTCCCTTAGCTTAAAGAGTTCTTCCCTCTGCTTCTCGAAAGCCATTTTTTCTCCCCGCTTTTTTATCGCTGAAGGTCGGTGATTTAACCGGATTAACGGCTAACCATATTTTTCAGTTACCATTATAGGCGAACGCGATTTAAGGACAATAAAAAATCATTTGCACGTTCTTTTTGTTATCTGCAAGTGGGGGCGAATCTTGTATTCGTGCCAATTGTAATAATCCAAAACAGGGCGAGCCCGTGTGCCGCGAGGTGCTCCTATTAACGATTCAGGACTTCACAGGATACTGGAGTCTCCCTATACGCTGGCGACTGACCTGAATTCAAGATGGCAGTATTCTGTGAGATGCATGATTTGCAAGTGTAGACGAGATTCTGCACTCCGTCCC
>JAUXIQ010000279.1 GCA_030620925.1 Nitrospinota bacterium | reverse complement strand
TATAAGAATACCACCAAGTCGCCGGTTACGCAAGGCAGATGTATTGGCAGGGAGCCTAAAGGCATTAACAGGTAATATCCAAACGATGTTACTTTTTATTTACACCCCCTTTGAGTTTTGACAAAAGAAAGTTTATCTGTTAAAATTTAAATATAGTCACGAAAACACTTTAAATATCTTATCGGAAGAAAGCCGCAGATTTATAACATATTTTGGTGGTATATTTCGGGCTTTTGTCTTCCCGGAAGGAGCTATGGAGCGGGAACCCTAGGCAATCAATTGCTGGCCGGGCAGGAGGTAGTTTTTTTGGAATCTGTGGGTGCATATATCAAGAGGGAAAGGGAACTGAGGGGGTTTACCCTGGATGAGGTAGCCCACGTTACCAGGATAAGTTTGCGTTTTCTTGCAGCACTGGAAGCGGATGACTATAAATCTCTTCCGGCTGAACCGTTTGTGAAGGGTTTTTTAAGGTCCTACGCACAATGCATAGGGCTTAATCCCGATGAGGTTATGCTGGTTTATGAGGAGACCACAGGCTCAGGGGGAACGCCCGAGGAGAAGGTTTCAGAGAAATTACCGGAGACTGAGCCGGAAAAACCGAGGGTCGCAAAGAAGCTGATAATAGGCGGCGCAGTGCTGGTGGTATGCATTGTGGTATTGGTTATAATAGCTATGCAGATGATGGATAATGAAGCCGGCGATAAAGCCGTTGAAACCGGAAAAGAGGCCGGCGGCACGAGGTCGGTGGTCATTTCTTCTGCTCAGGAATCCGGGATAAAGGGCGGGTCGGGTGAACAGGTAGGGGAAGTAAGTCCGCCTCATCCTCCCAGGCAATTGCAGGATAGAGACTTCCCAAAGAAGCTAACCATACTTCCAATGCGCAGCTCCCCGCAGGCGCGATGGAGCGGTGCGAAGGGAAAGGTATCCGATAGTTCGAGGGAGGCGACGTATCCCGGCAGGAAACCGGTGGAGGAGCTCACCTTAAAGGTGCACGCCATAGCCGGCACCTGGGTGGAAATAAAAATTATCGAATTGGATATGGATGAGAGAATATTCCTTCCTCGCGGTGACACCAGGGTATGGACGGCGAAAGAGCAAATTCTCTTGACTTTGGGTAACGTCAAGGGAGTGGAACTGAATCTCAACGATCAGAAGATCACCGTACCCGATACTGAAGGAAACGTACTCCGCAACTATCCCATAACCCGGGATACCCTCCGATAAACCGCTGCCTATGACTGGTTGGGGCGGCACGGAAAAGTGAGAATACCGGAGAAGCCATGGCTGAAGGACAGTTGGTGCTGGGGATAATAGGCCATCCGGTCGGGCATTCCCTATCTCCCCTGATGCACAACGAAGCGCTGCGAAACCTGGGCATTAAGGGGTTCTATGTACCCTTTGAGGTCAAACCGGGAGAGATTGAGGCGGCGTTGTCGGGCCTGATGGCGCTGGGAGTTAAGGGTGTGAACGTGACCATTCCCCACAAACAGGCCGTGTTGGAGCATCTGGATCAGCTTGATCCGGTTTCTGCTGCGACCAAAGCGGTGAATACCATAGATTTTGATGGCGGGCGCGTCGTGGGTTACAATACTGACGGAGCCGGTTTCGTGGCCTCCCTCAGGGAAGACGCCGGTGAGGAGGTTGGGGGCAAGAGGGTGCTGCTGATCGGGGCGGGAGGCGCGGCCCGCGGGCTGGCCGTAAAGCTGGCTATGGAGGGAGTTTCAGAGATATTGGTGATTAACAGGACGCCGGAGAAGGGAGAAGCCCTGGTGAAGCATCTCGAGGCCGGGCTTTCGTACACCCACGCAGAATTTGTTCCGCTAAAAAATGATGAGCTTAAGGAGTTACTGCCCGGGGTGGACCTGATTATAAATGCTACTTCAGTGGGTATGGGCGGCGGGGACGAGCTTCCCATAAGTCCCGAGGGCATAGATGATCGTCATCTTGTTTGCGACATAGTCTATACACCGTTGAAAACCCCTTTTTTGGAAGAGTGCCGCCGAAGGGGGGCCCGCACACTCGATGGACTGGGCATGCTCATTCATCAGGGTGACCTGGCATTTCAGATCTGGACCGGGAAACGGTTCCCCGCGGGCAGGATAAGAAGGTTATTGATGGAAAAATTGAAAACGGCATAAAACTAAAGTATCACAGTCCATTAAGCCGATAAGTAAATATGAAATTCGTTCAACGATCATACTTGTTTTGATGAGCCTGCAAATAGTTTAAGGAGAGGAAAAGGATGGCTGTCTACGTATGGAAAGGGAAGACTCGCGCGGGCGAGGAGCGCAGCGGCGAGATAGAAGCTGAAAACCAGGAACAGGTCAAGGCTGTCCTGCGCAGGCAGAAAATTACGACGAGCAAAATAAAAACAAAACCGAAAGAGATAAATCTGGCCCTTTTCGGCGGAGGTGTTAAATCAGAAGAAATAGTGGTTTTTACCAGACAGCTCTCCACCATGATAGACGCCGGTCTGCCCCTGGTGCAGGGCCTGGAAATCCTCGAGAAGCAGGCTGTTAATCCTATCTTTAGAAAGATTCTTCGGGAAATCAGGACAAATGTTGAAGGGGGTACGACTTTTGCCGAGGCGTTGGGTAAACACCCCAAGGTGTTCGATAACCTTTTTGTCAACATGGTGGAAGCCGGCGAGGCGGGCGGAATAATGGATATCATCCTTCACCGTCTGTCGACATACATGGAAAAATCTCTGAAGCTCAAGCGTGAGATCAAAGGAGCCATGTTCTATCCCGCCAGCATTGTGATGGTATCCGTAGTCATAACCATTTTCCTCCTTGTATTCGTCATCCCCAAGTTTGCTTCAGTGTTCGTGGAGATGGGCCAGGAACTCCCGGGGCTCACTCAGTTTGTCATAGACCTCAGCAACATGGCCATGGCGCTCCTGCCCTACGCAATTCCGTTAATGATAGGTCTGGGTATAGGCGGTTATAAATATTACGAGACCGATAACGGCAGGAGAATCTTCGATACCATCGTACTCAAGCTTCCCATAGTGGGTGTGCTGGTGCAGAAGGTCGCCGTAGCCAAATTCACCCGTACGCTGGGCACCTTATTGAGCAGTGGTGTGTCCATCATAGAAGCCCTCACCATAACCGCAAAAACCTCAGGTAATAAAGTGGTGGAGGATGCTATTATAGACGTAATAGACAACATAAAAGCTGGAGACACCATCGCAGGCCCCCTGAAGCAGAAAAAGGTTTTCCCACCCATGGTCGTGCAGATGATAGAGATCGGTGAAAGCACCGGCGCCGTTGATGCTATGCTGGCTAAAATAGCCGAGTTCTACGATGAAGAGGTGGATGCCTCGGTGGCCGCTCTCACCTCGCTGTTGGAGCCTATGATTATGGTGGTGCTGGGTGCGGTTATCGGAGGTTTGGTAATAGCCATGTTCCTGCCTATTTTCGACATCGCTTCTCTTGCCGGTTGATGACTGATTAATTTTTTTAAGGTGGCGGCCATTTGGAACGACGACAAGTCTGATCTGCAGGTGTGATACGCGGAGTATCTGATCGTGAGCCGGCGGCGGTCGATCATCTACCACCCTCACCTAATTCGATGGGTAGTTAAGATTCTGAAAATATCGACCAGATACCCGAGAGGTCGTGGTGTGAGCAGTACCAAACGGATAGAGAAAGAACCCACCGAGCAGGAACTGAGGATAAAAATACAGTTTCTCATGGGTTTCAGGGTAGTGTTGATCACCACCTTTTTAGGCAGTATTATCCTGTTTCGCCCTCCTCTCACCGAGACTTCCCTCATATTTCCCATCAGCCTCATTATTGCTATAACCTGTGCGCTGACAATAGTTTATGC
>JAUXIQ010000163.1 GCA_030620925.1 Nitrospinota bacterium | reverse complement strand
ATTCACCGCCCTGCGCCTGCAGGAGGACAACCTTGCCCAGTTGGCGTTCGTTGAGCTGGCAAAGACGCTATTCCTGAAGCACCCTTACAGACTGAACTTGCAGGGCACCCGCGAAACCGTCGCTGCACTGGACGGTGAAGACCTGGAAAAATACCATCGGCGGCAGGCTGTGCCGGGCAACCTGGTCATATCCATAGTGGGCGATGTGAGCACCGAGGAGGCAGTGGAGAAGGTCTATCGTCACTTCGGGGAGATGAGGTCGGGCAGGTTTAAGGCCCCTCAGGTCTCCCCAGAGCCGAGAATCAACAAGCCCCGTACGAAAGAAATAGACAGGAAAAAGGAACAGGCTCACATTGTGTTGGGTTTCCTGGGAGTCCGTGTGACGGATAAGGATCGTTATCCCCTGACGGTGCTCAACGCCATCCTGTCCGGTCAGGGAGGGAGGCTTTTCCTCGAGCTTAGGGATAAGATGAGTCTAGCCTATTCAGTTACCTCCTTTTCCCAGGAAGGTGTAGACCCCGGCTCCCTTGGCGTATACATAGGCACCAGCCCCGAAAAGGTTGACACCGCAATAGAAGCTATAAAAAAGGAGCTATACAAAGTGCAGGATCGTAAGGCCGGTAAGGCAGAACTGGAGAGGGCGAAAAAGTTCGTTACCGGTACCTATGAAATAGAGCTTCAACGCGCCAGCGCTCAGGCCGCCAGGCTGGCATTTTATGAAAGCCACGGCCTGGGATACAGGGAATTACTGAGTTACCCTGAGAGGATAATGGAGGTGACTTCGCAAGAAGTCCAGGACATCGCCCGGCGCTACCTGGATATGGAGCGCAGCGCCCTTGTAGTAATTCGCCCGGCTCCGGCGGGCGGCTAGCGCCATCAGAAAAATATTGAATATTGACGAGACGGTGAAATATGTTAAATTTATAGAACACGGGTGGTTATGGTCAGAGGATGGATCGCCGCCTCACAAATAGCCATCTTTTTTTAAGATTGATGCCCGTGTTGTTCGATAATATTAACGAGTGCTATACTATGGCAACCAGACAGTCGTCAGTATTAATAATCCCTGGAATAAAGATGACGGATAATGGAAAACTACCGAAACAGTCCTGAAAAGAAGGGGTTTATGAAAGACAAACTGAGAAAATTTAGCCTGCACAGTTCCAAAGCAGAAGCCTCCTTCCAAGAACGTATCAAGGAATACGAAGAAACCATCAGAGAACTGCAAGAACAAGTGCAGTTTCTGGAGGGTGAAAGCAAGGAGCTTATGAGTCACCTTCAGCGAACCCTGAGCGAGTTCGAGGTGCTGAAGAGGAAATATCACCAGAACAACGAACAGCTCCATAAAGGCAGGAAACAGAACGAAAGGCTGGTCGGCGCTCTTAACAGAGCGAAAGCGCAGATGGAAGAGCTGAAGAAGGAAGTGGAAAAGCTCTGCTCACCCCCCAACAGTTACGCAATATTTAAGCGCTTCAACAAGGACGGGACGGTGGACGTGTGCCTGGACGGTAAAACCATCAAAGTAAACGTCCACTCCAAGGTGGAGGTCGAAAGCCTCCTGGAAGGGCAGCAACTGGTGCTGAACGAGGCGTACAACGTCATCGACTACGCGGATTTTATAACCGAGGGCGAAGCGGGGCAGATAAAAGACTTTCTGGAAGGCGACCGGGCCATCGTAATCTGCCGGGCCGATGAAGAACGGGTGGTCCATCTCTCAGGGATGCTCATCGAAATGGAGCTCAAAATCGGAGACATGCTCCTCATAGACCCCTCCTCCAGTTACGCTTTCGAGCGGCTGCCCAAATCCAGAGTGGAAGAGGTGGTGTTGGAAGAGATACCAGAGGTCACTTACAAAGACATCGGAGGCCTGGACGAGCAGATAGAGACCCTCAAGGACGGCATCGAACTTCCCTACCTGTACCCCAAAGAATTCGAGGAGCACCAGCTCCTGCCCCCCAAAGGGATACTCCTTTACGGACCTCCCGGCTGCGGAAAGACCATGATAGCCAAGGCTGTAGCCAACAGCCTCGCCAACAGGATAGAAGCCAAGACGGGGAAGAAAGCCAAAAGCTACTTCCTCAACATCAAAGGGCCGGAACTCCTGAACAAGTACGTCGGCGAGACGGAGCACAAAATCAGAGAGGTTTTCAAAAAAGCCAAGGAGCGCGCAGACGAAAACACCCCGGTAATCGTCTTCTTCGATGAAGTGGACTCCCTGTTCAGAGTCAGGGGTTCAGGCATCTCCTCAGACATGGAGGTGACTGTGGTGGCCCAGTTCCTCTCCGAAATTGACGGCCTGGAAGCACTTAAAAACGTTATAGTGATAGGCGCCAGCAACCGTCAGGATCTCATAGACCCGGCAGTTTTGCGCCCGGGCAGGCTCGATCTCAAGATAAAGGTAGACCGCCCCGATAAGGTGGGGGCAGTAGATATTTTAAGCAAGTACCTGGTCCCTGAGATTCCCATACATGAGGAGGTTCTCTCGAATTTCGATAACGACCGGCAGGCCACCGTTGAACATCTCATAAAAAAGGTGGCCGATTATATGTACAGCACCTCGGAGCAGAACCAGTTTCTGGAAGTAACCTACGCCCGGGGAGATAAGGAAATCTTCTACTTCAAGGACTTCTCAAGCGGGGCCATGATCCACAACATAGTCTCCAGGGCCAAGAAGAACGCCCTCAAACGCTACATAACCGGCGGGGAAAAGGGCATTAAATACTCGGACCTCGAGGACGCCGTGAAAGACGAATTCAAGGGAAACGAAGACCTACCCAATACCACCAATCCCGACGATTGGTCCAAGATAGCGGGCAAGAAAGGAGAGCGGATAGTCAACATCCGAACCCTCATACGCGGCGCAGAGCCCCTGGCCAAAAATATAGAGAACATAGAACCGGGGCAGTACCTGTAGAGATGGTGAAACAATAGGTCTACCTCCTGCAGGCTGCATATCGAGAAAAGAGTATGGCCGTAGAAAAAATAATGGGTACTGAAACCGAATACGGAATAATAGTACCCGGTGAACCGGACTTCGACCCGATTACCAATTCCATCCTGCTGGTAAACAACTTCTTGCCCCCTCAATCCAGTAATATCTTATGGGACTACGACCAGGAAAGCCCCCTTAACGACGCCCGCGGCTTCATCATCGACCATGAACAAACTCCTCCCACCCAGGAGGAAAACACCGCCCTCAACAAGACCCTCACCAACGGAGCCCGGTATTACGTGGACCACGCTCACCCGGAATACTCCACGCCCGAATGTTCCAATGTCATCGACCTCGTGCGCTACGAAAAAGCCGGTGAAAACATTCTCGAAATCAGTTTAACGCGGTCCAACGCTCTCCTGCCCCAGGACAAGGCCATCCTGGTCTACAAAAACAACAGCGACCAGAAGGGGAACAGCTACGGATACCATGAAAACTATCTCATGGACAGAGAAATCCCGTTCGATAAGATCAGCAGGGAGCTCATTCCCTTCCTGGTCACCCGGCAGGTTTTCACCGGTGCGGGGAAAGTGGGCTCCGAAAACAATGCACCCCCGGTGGACTACCAAATATCGCAGAGGGCCGATTTCTTCGAGACCGACGTGGGCCTGGATACCATGGCCAAACGCCCCATCATCAACACCAGAGACGAACCACACGCCGACAGAACCAAATACCGTCGCCTTCACGTCATCGTGGGCGATTCCAACATGTCCGAATACACCACCCTGCTCAAAGCGGGCACTACCGCCATCATGCTCTCCATGATAGAAGACAACTTCATACAAAAGGAATTATGTCTGGACAGCCCCGTAAAAGCTATGGTTCAGGTCTCTCACGATACCACCTGCAAGAAAAAACTGAAGTTAACCAAGGGAAACTATTTCACCGCGGTGGAAATACAGAAAGAGTACCTGGACCTGGCAGTGAAATATTGCCAGCAACAAGAGGACGACAAATTCGCACCCATGGTGCTGAAGGAATGGGAGTACGTGTTGGGCAAGCTGGAAAAGGAGCCCATGGAACTGTGTCAGGAGATCGATTGGATCATCAAGAAAAATCTTATAACAAATTACATGAGCAGGCACTCTCTGGCCTGGGATAACCCTCGAGTGGCCATGCTGGACCTGCAATACCACGATATTCGCAAGGCCAGAGGGCTTTATCATCTCCTCGACAAGCGGGGGCAGGTGCGCAGAGTTCTGGACGACAGTGATATAGCGCCTGCCATTACAGACCCTCCCAGCGATACCAGGGCTTACTTCCGGGGCACCTGTCAAAGAAAATACGGCAAGGAAATCTTCGGTATCAACTGGGACTCAATCTCCTTCAGCCTGGACGATAACAACGTCAAGCGCATAATGATGGCCGAACCGACCAGAGGCACTCAAATGCTCGTGGAAGAGCTCATTGAGTCCTCTCCCGATGCAAAAACGCTCATCCGTAACCTGCTTGCCTGAATAAGAAACCTCCGTAACCCCCCCGCAATCAAGGCAGAAGCCACTTTCGTATGGTGCACTGGATAAAATTGTGATAATATATATATTTTAGTAGTATCTTGAAATCCCGCTTTCCAACTTTGCTGAAACGTCCGTTTCAGCCTGTCGGAAGCTGCGGTTATAATCCTCGAAAAGAAGTAGACGTTCCCTGAAAGGAGTCAGGACATGGTTTGGGAAACATCGCGGCAGGACAAAAAGGTATTGCCTTCTCCGGCCTCTGATAAAACCGGGTGGTGGGGAAATGCGGTGAGCGCCTCTCCCGAACAACGGCGGAGCACTACCAAAAAGACCGAGACTGAGAAGACCACCGAGGAAACCGCCCCCAGTGCAGATGTCTCGGAAAAAGCAGAACAGCTCAAGGGAGATATGGACCGAGTCATCGATGAGATAGACGAAGTGCTCGAAGAAAACGCCGAGGAATTCGTCAAGAACTATATCCAAAGGGGAGGCGAATGAAACTGCCCGGACCAGGAGGGTATAACGGTTCCAGCTTCTTCGAACTGTTGAGGAAGGAACATTCCCATATCCTTCCGTCCTTTTACGATCAGCGCAACCCGCCGCCACCGGTCGATTTTAAACCCACCGAAGGCACCACGGTGCTGGCCCTCAGTTTCGATGGGGGAGTGGTCATAGCGGGGGATAAGATGGCCGTAGAGGGGTTTCAGGTAGCCTCCAAGAAAATTGAAAAAGTCTACAAAGCCGACGAATACTCGGCCATCGCCATAGCCGGGGCGGCCGGGCCTTGCATGGAAATGGTCAAGCTCTTTCAGACTGAACTCGAGCATTATGAGAAACTGGAGGGCGAATCGCTGACCATAGAAGGGAAGGCCAACAAGCTTGCCCAAATGGTGAACACCAACCTCCCGGCGGCCCTCTACGGGTTGGTGGTTATCCCCATATTCGCCGGCTTCGACGT